>JAJYCW010000110.1:10684-14239 GCA_021777995.1 bacterium | reverse complement strand
ACTAACAAGGATCCGTTCACCCTTAATCTCGATACGCGCACCATCCCCGATGGAGTCCATACCATAACGATTTCGGCCATGGATAAAAGGGGAATGACAATTACGTCGGCGAGCAAGCTCATAATGATGCAGAACATCGTATTCGGCCCGCCTGTACCGGCGGCTCAGCAAAGCAGCCCGCTAAATCACTGATCAGGAGTAGAAATGAATCTGCCACCTAAGTTACAAGTGCATTTGAAAAGCCTGTTCGAACAACACCCATTGGAAGCGGCAATGTCTCAGTTGCGCGGAGCCTCTCCCATTCTTACCAATGAGGTGAGGGCAATACTCCAGGCCGGGGTAGTTGCTGGCGATAGCACCTTAGCAGCCGGACTATGGCTGTATGTCGACGATCTCGATCGCTGCCACGAGATTTGCCAGGACCTACCGGACTCCCTGGGCGCCTGTTGGCACGGTATTATGCACAGGCGCGAAGGAGATTACTCCAACAGCCATTACTGGATGAACCGAGCAGAGCGTAATCCGCTGCCCGAGCACCTCTCTGGGTCTGCCCTGCACGAGCTGGTTGATGCGGTCTCCCGCAGCCGTTCTATGACAGACGAGCAGCTTA
This sequence comes from bacterium, assembly GCA_021777995.1. GTDB lineage: Bacteria > Armatimonadota > Chthonomonadetes > Chthonomonadales > Chthonomonadaceae > JAJZFK01. The sequence continues at coordinate 13,629 of JAJYCW010000110.1, read as the reverse complement.
TTGCACGACAGCGCGCTGAATGGCAGCATCTTTTTGAGTATTATGCAAACCAGCCAGGCTAGTTGGTTGCCAGCCTAATCGCCATCACCTCATGTGGTGCCAGAATTACCTTGAAACTACTACGACCTGCCTCAGGATGTGTCAATTCGCTGTGCCAGGGCGATAAGGAGTCGGTAACTGTACCGCCATGGACAATGTTCAGTTCATGCGACCAAAGCCTGACGATAGTCTGCTGAGGGGCATTGGTGCTATTTCGCAGAGTGAACCAGCGCTTGCCATATCTCTCAAGGTAGATAGTTGCATTACTCACCTCTGCGTCTGGTATTGGCTGCCATCCGGCACGTGATAGTTTCTGCATGATGGGAACATACGTCTCGAACAGCTTTCTGTCGCGGTCATACCATTGCGGTGTTTCCCAATACGGATGGTCTGCGGCGTCTGCACTAAAGCAAGAAGGAAATACATCATAGAACAAACATCTGAGAAAGTACCGCTTCATGTCGCTATCATCGAACTTGTTGAAGTTAGTATTCATCATTAGCAGGTAGGGCTTGCGGAATGATAGTGTACGGCGATAGTCAAAGGTTGCGTCGCTGTCAGGGGAATAACGGTCGTGGTTGTCAAGCCAGTTGACTTCAATGCCTGCCTCATCCAACATGGGCATAAAGCACCAGAAATTTACGGGGGTAGTATTCGCCATAAGCTGTTTGCCACGTTTGTGCAGGTCGGTTGACATGGATTGGACAAGGCTGAATAGGGAATACCACTGTGGAACGGTGGGGCTGAGAGATGCGGTGTCGAAGGTTGCAGGGTACGGGCAGGCAGCTATTTGCCCAGGGACATCGGTCTCTGTATTGAGCCATGCTTCTAGCGAGTCAAGATATTCCCCGCTAGGGGCCGTTGCTGCATGGGTCACATATCGGTTGTTGGCAATGCTGGGACTATATGTAAGCGTTGATTTTGTAATTGCGCCAGGTTTTGCTGCCAATGCTGGATTTGGGTTCAGTATAAACAGTGCACCGTTGCACCACGGTTCATCCCTAAACTGTACGTTAAGCCGTCCATCCACGTTTCTTGTACCACTATTGAGAAGCGCAGCTGCCCACGCTTTTTGAGTGGGTGTACCTGATAGTAGCTGGCTGCGTATAAGGCCCATGACAGCGGCATAGGTACGAGGAACGCTGGGCGGCATCGGCAGCCAGAAGGACGAAGGCTCTGAGTAGTGGAAACTTAGAATGTGCAGTGCCCTGTCAGTGAGGGTGCTATTATCACCCTCATGATACCTAAAGTGAAAATCAGCCGCGTTAGATACAGTCTTGGGGTTGGTAAACGGTATCCAGATGCCGCCCGTTACGGTGGCAGAAGGAAAGCCGCGGGGATGCATGGCATAGTATGCAGCTGCTGCTTCTCTAAAGCCCCACCTCGCTGGTGCGGGAGGTAGCGGCGCAAGTCGCAGTTTGAAAGTTGCCGTGTGCTTGGTATCGTGCGATCCAACCGCACCCAAGGCAAAGTCGAATGCGGCTACTAGTTGCTGCGCAGCTGCATTGTAAAACAGTCGACTCGTACAAGGTACTTTCGGACTTAGCGCCAGCATTACTCCTCCTGTCCTGTTACTTACCTCGGCAAAAGGATAGCGGGAGATTGAGCCACATGCGCCAACGCTTACCGGTGCCCAGTTGTGGTATTCACCGGCATTTGTAATAACCTGCGACGATCGAATATCGCTGCCCCATCGCCACCCGCGAGCGTCCACAGGAAGTGTGAAGTAAATCGTTAGGTCGCGTGTCGTAGTGAAACCGTTTGCAATAGTACCACGAATGAGAATTGAGCTCCCTGATGGTTCGACTCGCGCGTGAAGTCGTATTCCTTGTCCTGTTACTCCGCAGGAGAAAACAAGCGCAACTCCATGGCCAGTCTTAACCTTGGTGACAGCGCCATGAAGGGGAAGCAGGCTGCCATTTGCAGTAACGTCTCGTACGAAAAAACCGCCTGTAGTGCTTCCGACGGTACGGGATTCAAGTATCGTTCGTATCAGTGCGCCATTGTGGGCAAAACCCAGCCGCAACCTTGTGCCAACGTAGGTTAAACCGCCTGAACCCGCAGATAAATCCTGCTTAGGCGGTGAGACTGCCTGCCCATCCCAGACGCGAGTGCCAGAAATCTCGATAGCCTTAACGTCACCAAACCATGCGGTACCTGCAAAGTTTCTAAAGAGCAAGTAGACGTTCATGGACTGTATGGGTTTCGCAGGCAAGATGGTTTCCCTTCTACGCTGCCACCCGTGTGTGCCGGCGTCGAAATTAACACTTTGCCCCCAAAGATGCGTGCCATCTGCATACGTAACGTCTACATACAGGCAGTAATTGGCACCGCCCTGGCCGTGGGCGTTACTCGCTCTACTCCAGGCTGACATCACAACTGGTTCAGGAGTTTGTTGGTTCAGCGTTATGGTCTGAAGTGCCCCAAAAGTGGTGGTTGGAGCGCTGCTGCTGCACCGTACCGAAGCCGACCCCCGGTGTGTGATAGACGGGTCACGGGTGTAGCCGCCTTCAAACGGCTGCCAATCGGGAATGGAGCCTGATGACGTTATGCCTTTCATGTGGCCATTCACCGCTAAGTTAGGCTGTGTAGGCATCCCAGAGGCGCAAGTCGCAAACATGGCCAGACAAGTGGTAAGCACGACGATGGTTTTTACTGAGTTACAAAACATAGCATGTGTACCTGCACTCTGTTTTAGATAGCGGTGGAATAAATGATTATAACCTACTGGACAGCATCTGAAGGGAAATGACGATGATGAGCGATGATCAGATAATCGTGGAACGTCGGGCCGATGGATACGTTGCTTTCGCAAGAGGTATCACGCGATCAGTCTACTCTGCTGAGACCCATGAGGAAGCACGGGCAGGGGCAATGGCATACATCGAAAGGGAGTTTTCCCTGTC
>JAJYCW010000110.1:0-10674 GCA_021777995.1 bacterium | reverse complement strand
GAAGAGTTAGAAGACCCATGCCCTGCACACAGAACAGCGTGGGGCTAATATGGGGCGCTCGATGGAAGTACGGCGGTTATGCGGTCTCGAAGGATATCTGTGAGAGCCTGTGAGAACCCGAGAAACCGCCCAAGCCTGAACAGGACATCAGGGTACTTTATTGCAGCAGTCTCTAACAGGGTGGGTAGATCATCCGCAACGTGAGTACCAGTGTGCAGGAAGTATGGTACGGCTGTAATCGTGTTCGCGCCAGACTGCACACAAGTCTGAATTGCCATGGGAATGTCGGGCTCATTGCACTCCATGAACCCGACTTCAACACAACTGAATAGTGCCTGCGCCCGAAGCAGCTCTGCAATACGTAGGGCTGCTTCGTTGGCGTTACCTCGAGGGCTTCCGTGTACCATGACCAGAAGAGCCTCGGAGCCAACTGGCGGTATCACTGACGGTTCTGGTCCCGTGATCACTATGGGCTCTGAGCCACCAGAACAGTATTTACCACCAAACAGCGGGCATGCTGCCTCATAGCGGCAGTAAGCCGGTGCCGTGTGCAGATCAATTCGCCAACAATCTCGGGAGCTGGCATTCTGCGCACTCTGAACGACTGCATTCGCCAGCCGTTCATCAAAGCCGAGAGGATCTGCAACGATGAACCTAACCGTAGGATAAAGACCTTGTGTCGCGGCAATCGCCTTGGGTAGGTCGTAAGTAACGAATTTTCCGGGTGCAAGGAAATAGGGGGCGACCACAATCGTGTCTGCTCCCTGCTCGATCGCTCTGGCAACGCCCACTGGGAAGGTAGGATTGTTGTAATTCAAAAACCCTGGCTCAACGATGTCTGCAACTCCAAACTCCCTAAGCCTTGCGGAATGTTCAATCAATGCCTGTTCGCTGCCGCACAGCAATGAACCGTGAGAAAACAGGACCACACCCGTCGTCATTTAGCTCCCCCGCATCTCAAATAAGTCTACTACTCCAATATACACATTCTAGCATGGTCGTTACTTCATCAATTGTGCGGTTGAGGCATAGTGAGTAGAGGGTATACTTCAAGCGTAAGGGTCGGTCGTTGCAAAGATGCAGAGGCGCCCGCCACAAGCTGGCAAGTTAATGCACGGCAGAAAATACTGTCGGCAAATAAGCATCACCGTGATTCAGGAGACCAAAAATAATGACCTGTAACAATCGTTGTCGTGCCTTTACGCTTATCGAGTTGTTGGTAGTAATCGCTATTATTGCGATACTGGCGGCAATCCTTTTTCCGGTATTTGCACAAGCTCGTGAAAAAGCTCGACAAATTGCGTGTGTCAGCAACATGCAGCAGATTTCGCTCGCGTTTCTCATGTACACGCAGGATTATGATGAAACCTACATGTCGCCCTATTACTATGCGTATATCGACAATAATGGTAATTCGGCGCTAGAGCCTTACATTAAGAATCACCCTGGGGGTGGAAACCGCAACACCGTATGGGCCTGCCCGGACCTACCGGACGCACCTACAGGTGCTAACCTGGGATATCATGGGTATGTTCGCACCTACGCGATGAATCAGTTCCTTCGAAGCGCTGGACCTAACTACAACGGTTCTGTAGTCATCAATGACCCGGATGCTTGTTACTCACTACCTGGGCAGTACACTCAGTGGTACAGCACGACGCCTGAAGGCAAGCTTCACTCGTCCGACCATGTCATAACTGAAGCGGCAATTGTAGAACCGTCAAACACAGACTTGCTCTTTGAAGGCATGCCCGAGGTGAGCAGCGATGGAGTATATGCTGGCTCAACGAACCAGGACGGGGATTGGATGTTCGTTAAGGGATTTTGGGACAATGCGGCAGACGAGGCAAAATTTTGGTACTCCACGGTCTCACCAGACGTTCCCTACCATAGCAATATGAGTAATTTCGCGTTTTGCGATGGGCACGTAAAGGCCATGCCAGTGTCGAAAATGGACTTCAACATTACGCAGCATGCCAACGATAACATATGGCTAACCCACGACGGAAGGGAAGGCGCGCCCATTATGCCGCAGTCTGCCTGCCATTCGTAGGCCGCCCGTTTTAGCATTGGTCTGCAGTGAGGCCGGTGTTGGCTAGTGCCAAGCTGGCCTCACAGAGTTGAAAGGAACTGATAACTGTATGCTGTCCGCTCCCGGTACCCACCTGTTTTTCGATCTGGATGGCACAATTTCTGATCCTGAGCAGGGAATTACCCGTTGTATCCAACATGCTCTAAATTCGCTGAACAGGCATGTTCCGGCAACACATGAATTGCGTTTCGCCATAGGTCCACCGCTAAGGCAGACATTTGCGCAGTTACTGAACACCACAGACGAGGATGAAATTGGCAGTGCTGTAGCTCTTTACCGTGAACGGTTTTCCACGGTTGGTCTGTTTGAGAACACCTTGTATGACAGGGTACCCGAGGTACTTACCGAGCTCGTTTCCAGCGGATATTGCCTCATGCTCGTTACTGCAAAACCAAAACTATACGCCTGCAGAATCATCGACCATTTCGGCCTTCGCGGTCATTTCACAGAAATTTACGGCAGCGAGCTTAATGGTCGATTTGACGACAAGGGAGAACTCATTGCGCACATACTCCAAACGGAGTCGCTCACTTCTGAGGCATGCATCATGGTAGGTGATCGCGTGTACGATGTGGAAGCGGCACATCGGAATGGAGTGCGTGCTATTGGCGCGTTGTGGGGATTTGGGAGCCGAGACGAGCTTGCAGAATCTGACGTGTTATGCGAACGGCCGGACAGCTTGCCGGCCGTTCTGCCGCGCATTGCTAGTAGGCTTCCATCAACTTTTCGGCGGTAACAATAAGCTCATTGCCGTCGCTAGAAACCTGCCGGAAGAAGCAGGATCTGTAGCCTTCGTGACAAGCAGCTCCGGTCTGTTCAACGCGAACTAGGAGGCAATCCTGATCACAGTCGACATGTACTGATATGACCTTCTGTATGTTGCCGCTCGTTTCGCCCTTTATCCAGAATTTCTGCCTGGATCGGCTCCAGAAGGTAGCCCTGCCTGTAGATATTGTGTTTTCTACAGCAGCGTGGTTCATATACGCAACCATTAAGACCTCACCGTTAGCTGCGTCCTGTACCACAGCAGGGATCAATCCATTCGCATCAAATTTCAACCCGTCTGGAATTTTCATGGGTTCCTCTTGTAATTCTCGTGAGCTCAGTTGTTCGCATTCTCAGTAGGGGGAACAGGGCGTATGCATATTCCTGCCTGCGCCATGGCTGTCTTAATGTCCGATATGGTGTAGATACCGTCATGTACTATAGAAGCGATAAGGGCTGCGTCAGCATGGCCCATCGTGATTGCGTCTGCGCAATGTTGTGGCGTGCCAGCGCCTCCAGAGGCGATTACGGGAATTCTCACTGCATCAGCCACTGCTTTTGTGAGGGGGAGATCGAATCCCTCCTGCGTGCCGTCGCGATCCATGCTAGTTAGCAGGATTTCGCCTGCTCCCAGTGCCTCGGCACGGCAAGCCCACTCTATGGCATCTAGTCCACTCGGCTTACGACCACCGTGGGTATACACCTCCCAACGTGGACTTCCATCGGCGTACTGGCCAACGCATCGCGGGTCAATTGCGACGACGACGCACTGACAGCCAAACTGCTCGGCGGCCTCGGAAATGACTTCTGGTCGTTCTACTGCGGCTGTGTTCACCGCAACCTTGTCTGCACCTGCCCGTAAAACCTGCCTGAAATCGTCCGCTGTTCGAATTCCACCACCGACGGTGAAAGGAATGAAGACCTGTTCTGCTACGCGTGAGGCGATATCGAGGATAGTGCGCCGTTCCTCATGGCTAGCGGTAATATCCAGAAAAACAAGCTCATCGGCGCCCATGGAGTTGTATCGCGCTGCGAGTTCTACCGGATCACCGGAGTCGCGCAGATTCAGAAAATTAACGCCCTTTACCACTCTGCCGCCTTTTACATCGAGGCACGGAATCACGCGTTTGGCCAGCACCAAGGTATCTCCCATTACGTAGGTTTCGTTAGCATTATGGCACTACCGGGAGTTCTTCGCAAGTAAGAGGAGCCTGTAGGAAGAGTTGGTTCATACAGTTACACTAGAACTGCGCCTATCAGCAGCTCCGAGTGGACTGGATTTAAGGGTTTACCAGGCATCGTGGTGCTAACAAGGACAGGTGAGGAATTTGTATTCCTTACCTGTCAGCTGGTACCTCTTAATTAACGCACATTGCAGACGACCAAAACTCGCAGTATGACGTCTATAGTCGAGCGCTGGTTAGCTGATTAGCTCGACGCGGAAGTCTGTGTCCGGGTGCAGTTCATGATAATCGCCCAGGTTAACAATAGTCTTCCCGGCTGAGTGTTGCACTGTACCTTCGTGCTTTACCGCATTGATCGTGAAATGAGCACTACTAAAGGTTCCTGCGACAGAGAAGGTCTTAATGGACAGGCGCCCGTATTTAATAGTGATACTAGAGGTCATTCCGCTCGCGTGAATATGCTGGGAATAGGAGCCCCAACCTACGGCACTGGTAAATGCACATCGAAATTCATGAGGATTAATGGCTGGATGAAATCCTATCAGTCCCTGTTGTGCGTTATGAACAAACCCGCAGGCGGAAATGAATGTGCCGTATGAAGCCATCGCGCGCGAATAGTGGTCGCTGCACTCAACCTCGTTGTAAGGGTTTCGCCGTGCCGGATGGTACCTGTCATGAATTGCACGGGTAACAGCAAGGCCCTCCTCTACCATTCCTTCTGCAACCATGTGACTGGCGGCCTGGTGCTCAAATCCCGACATGCATTCATTGAAATAACCGTACTGCCAGGCGCTGACATCTCCAAATTCGTCCTTCACCTCTTGAGGGTTTGTCGCCATGATGAGGCCGCCGTCACCCTCTAGAGCGTAGAGCCGCCCTTCAGTATTTTTCCTCCTAAAGGGTCCAACGTCTGGTGCAAAGTTGTATTTGTACAGTGCATGGAGGGCCGATAAGGTTTTGTCCTTATCGAGCACCCTGCCCAGTCCGGCTTGCCAGGCCCAACTCTGGCCCATCACCTGATCGATATGACATCCACCATAGGTCCCCAGCGCACCGTAGTGGGTGGGATCATGGAGCTGAATGAAGTACTCGCCATTAAAGAGGCGGTTCTCAATCGCAGATCGACTTTGCTCGTGCAGGTGTTTGCACCGTAATGCGAACTCTGTGTCTCCCACCACCTCGGCCATTTCGTGACACGCGGCGAGAGCTGCGCTGTACAGTCCGCTAATCCATGCTATCTCGCCGTACCAGTCAGCGTCCAGAGTATTTGGCTGTGGACCGTCTAACAAACCATCCTGGTTGCTGTCATGTTGTATGAGATACTCCATCGCTTTTCGCAGGCGGAGCCAGATGCGCTGCAAGAAGCCTCGATCAACCGTCATGGTATATTCGCGGTATGTGCCCAATATACGACCAGCCTGCCCATCTACCGCAGCACCTGTACCTTCACCTCTATAGCCGATGATGCCGGTTTGCGGATAAAAGGCGACTCCTAAATCAACAAACTCACGAAGATGACGCTCGATGTCAGGAAAAAGCCTTGCCGGTGCCTGAGCATATTGCCACACGTGCGTGCAGGTGCCTTCGCAGCAGCCTACTCCCTCCCATGCCCAGAATCGGCCACTGCCGAAGCGATGGCTTGTACTGGTGGCGAGTATCGATGTGTTGGCCATCGTGCGATCAAGGAACCAGTAGGGTAGTGTAGAGTCGTACCAGGTATCCCGCCAAAGAAGCGTGTTGTGCTTCAGGCGGGCGTAATGGGAGATGGCGTACGATACAACCTCTCCTGCAGAGGCGAACCGCTCGCCGTACCAGGGGCCCGTAATGGCATCGGGGCATGGAACATTACAATTTGGAAAGTGCCACGCAATGAAGTAAGTAAGCACTTTGCTTTCACCTGGTGCCAGCTTTATTTCACTGCCGATGGTCCCCACCATAGGCTCCCCGGCATCTAGGGTGGCTGTTTTAGAAACCGCGCCCGTAAATAGCGCCTGCTTTTCATCGTTAGGGCGGCATGTACCGCCTTGCAATAGGGAAAAGGCCATCGTGCCGTAGTCTGCCTCGGCTCTAATTCCTTCCTGCAGGCCTGGCCGGTCGGTTTGGATAATGTGCGAAACACCCACATTGCCCCAAGGCCCGGTACCTTCGTCGTAAATCTCTATAACGGCTTCTTTACCAATATACTGCGTAGCGGCAAAGGTGACCATTCTCATAACGTTGCTGTTGGATCCAGAGGCCTGGAACACCTGCTTTCCTCCAATGAGGATGCGCACACCTTCGGTTTTTGCATCCGAGCCTCCACCCACAAATAGCTGGATAAAGTTGCGTTGCACGGTAAAGGAAGGGCTGGTTAGCGTTCCAACTGCGCTATCACGCTGTCCTGCGTCGGTACCTGGAGCGGAAGCGTGGCTATTAACAATTCTATCACCTACACCTCCCAGGTCTCCCATATAAGATGGCACACTTGACCTGAGGACAGGTCCCGTGCCAAACGCGGTTCCTGTCACCTTCCAGGGGCTGTATTCTGCCCGCTGAAAATCGTCAATAACTACGTTCGGTCTTGGCGATTCTTCTGGTGCTGCCGGTTCAATGCCGAAACGCATCACTGCCGCAGACCCTTCGCTAACGCAGGTTGCGGTTCTAGTCGCCAGGGAAGCACTCGCGGTGTGTATGCCGACAGCATTTTGCAGCCAACCACCAAAAATCGCCTGTACCTCATGACTACTTGTATTTGTGAGCGTCCACTCGCATACTGTGAGTGGCAGTGCAGAGTTTTCGGTATCCAGTGGACAGAACGGCGAGAATGACGTGAGCTCAGCAGCAATAGGGCATCCAGAGTCCGTGTAGGTAACCGTTGCAACCGGGTATTCGCCGCGAAATGTGACGTTCGTCCAGCCACCGGAGTCCATGTTGCGAACTTGGTCACCAACTTTAAGAGCGAATCCCTGCTCCACGGGCGACAGTGCCTGAAGCGGATGCGCATAGTTAGCGCCTCCCATGGCATTTACGTGAAACTCTTTTCCAAATGCTTTACAGTCCACAGTTCGCGGTGAAATACCCAGACGCGTCTCGTTAAAGATGCCCCAATACCAGAGCTTTCCGTCGCCGCTGAGGTAGAGCGTACCAGCGAACAATCCACCTACCGGCATTCCGATATACCGGAGTTCACCCCTGGCTTTGCTGTAAACTTCTGGCTCGCCGCGAGCAGTGAGGGACTTTACCCATTCCGGGTGAAGGTGCTTGTTTGGTGGAACGAGTGTGGCAAATTCCCTGGACTCAAACGGGCCCGCAAAGGCTGCCTTAGGTTCTAGCGACGCGACTGCGATAGTACCTGTGCAGCCTATGATGAAATTGCGTCGGCTAACCTTGCCTCCGCCTGACGTTTTTGCACTTATGGTATCTGACATACGACCACTCCCAATAAGAGGTTGGAATTTACCGAACAGTGATGTGTAAGATGTCGCCCACTTGAAGCGGAAGTTTTGGCTGCGGCGTCAGTGTGAATCGCCCGTTTGATGCCGAAGTTAAGCGAAAGCCTACCGGCGCGTCTGCAACCCGCATGAAGATTTGCGGCTTAGGGGGTGAAGTTCCGGCCGGGTACTGTGGCTGGCCGGGAATAGTAATTCTGGTAAGAGAGAATGCAGCACCGCGAGATTTAAATATTCCCGCTAGATCAGTGAACGCAAACTGCCGCTCCACAGATATATCGATTCTTCCGCCGTGAACAGCGGGTCGGTATTCTGCGGATAGCAGCAAAGAGGGCAGAAATATCGCCGAGCGCATAGTGCGCCATGTACCAGGTATTGATGGCAGAATTGTAATGCTGCCCTGTATGGCGTCGAGCTGCAATCCAGAGACCACGTATTGAGTGTTCCATAGTGCCGCATCCAGCCATCCATTTGTGCTCTGATACCTTGTGAGAGCGTCCAGCCCAACCTCTGGCATGCCAGATAGAATAGTACAAAGTGCCGGTGCCGCAAGGGGCGTAGAACCTTCCACAGGCTGGACCGGGCCAACGGCCGAGCTTTGTTTTACCGGGATACCTTCCAGAAAAGCAAGTATGCTTACAGTACTTACTTGCGGTTCTGCTTCCTCATCCTGTGTGAGGGTAATTCCGCCTTTACCAGGCACTTCACCAGCGCAAATCGCCCGAAGGCGGGCTAACGATTGCTCAGCTAGCCGGTTGAGTGCCCCACCTGGATGGTGCGATGGTAACAATCTCTCAAGTTCTGGTAGGAGTGGGCGCAGCCAGTTAATGTCGCCCGTCCACAGTACATACTGATATGCTTCGATAATTGCCGCTATGGATGTGTGGTGCCTTGTGAGCGTAGCTGCGGCATGACGTGGATAGAAGCTGAGCAGCATCGGCCACGCGAGCAGGCGCGTGCAGAGCGCGCTCGAAGTACCACCTGATTGAGCGGTATAGTGAAACGTTCCGTCACGATAAAGCTTGATGCGTGATACAAGGGGAACCGCAGCCTGAATTACTTCAGATTTTACCGTTTGTGGGAGATTAGAAAATAGGATCTGGTACTGCCAGTCTCGAGTTAGGATATGTAGCGGCAGCCAGTTCTTGACAAGGCGGTCTGCCGCTTCTGCGGAAGTGCCGGCAATAACATTGTAATAGTGTGAGCTCGCCTCGCGAGGCGACGTGTCGTACATTGCAATGCCAAACGGGATAACCGCCTGATCACCAGGTTGAAGTGTGAATTTCACACAGACCACAGCCGCAGTTGCGTGAATTGGCCCTTTTTGGTTGTTCACCCCACCTGTTTGGACGAGGGTGTTCCACCAACCCGGTGTCTGGTCGTTGGGCTGCCAGGTTGTGGAGGACACCTCCGCCTCTCTGTGCCGGGGTTCTACAGCAATCGACACCTCATGACTAGATGATCTGCTTTGTAGGCTTATGCCAAAAGTACCAGGTTCATAGGCGGGCACAGTAGTGTTTGCACTTGCAAATAATCGCGGTGGTGCTTGCCAGGATAGCACAGCGGAAATAGTGACTGGCTTGCTCAGCGGATTTGAGAACCGGTATATAAGGTCAAAGCCAGGCAGGGCACAATCAGGTAATTGATGGGGTATGAGCGGCGAAAATGCGAGCACTGAGATGTCTGCGCCCATCCGAACGTCATGCACTCTGAACTCGGCTTGTGGAAACTCCCGCGTATATAAGAGGCTGGAGACTGCTTGCGCTTTCATTGGAGGATCGGCTTGTAGAACTCTGGTTTCTACGCGTCCCTCCACCTCCGTGCGGATTGCCATGAAGCTGCCGGGCAGGGATTCCTTTTGAGCATCGACAAAGCTGAATTGGCCGTCAGGTCCTAACTCAACAAAGCTCCCGGCGCCAACCCCGCCTAATACGACGTCGGTGGCAGATTGGCTGTTAACAGCTGCATTCACCGAAGTTACCAGGCAGATCAACATCCCCACAATAAGCGCACTGAACAGAGATTTCATGGTGATTAGTTATGCAGTCTTCCGCCTATTCCCTGCCTGCCCCGCAAAAATACGTGTTGATGGTTTGGAGTAAAGCCGACAATGAAATTGGATCAGTTACATAGAAAGGAGGTACACGTTACTTGACAGCTGCTATTCCTGCGGCTCCGCCGCCAATTCCCGATAGCTCTACACCGGCCGCTAGTGCTGCGTTCAGCTCGCCAGACTCGTCAGCATCTTTCAAAAACATGCTGCAGAGTGGTATGTCGTCCAATCAGCCATCCAACGGATCAACGGTTGCAGACGGGCAGCAGGCTACCACGCCATCGAGCAACTCTGCGGGCGCGCCTGTGCCAAACAACGGCGGTAACGCCAACAGTTCAGAGTACTCTACTGCAATTCATCAGTACAGCAGCAGCGGATCTTCGCCTAGCACACCTGCAGCACCCACTGCACCCGTAGGCGTACCGGTACCCACCAAGGCAGCGGTACCGCTACCCGCAAACCTACCCACGACTGCCGCGATGTCTATTCTGGCAGCGGCCATTGTACCGCTTCATCCTGCTGCAGCACCCGTTCAAGCCAGTGGACCTGCTGGTTTGCCTGGAATACCACAGCAAGCTGCGGCACTGCACGTGGGCACATTACCATTGCCAGGAGCTTCTGCTCAGGGCGCCGCCGTGGACTCTGCTGCGGTCACTAAAAATGACAGTGCAGGAGCGGCGCAGGTTACGACGACAACACCATTAACAGTAAATTCTGTCGTGGTGAGCGTACCTGCAAATAAAGGCGCAACGAACCCCGTCGTCACGGGCACAAGTGGAACGGTACCTAGCGAGTTACCGTTAGTCGGCTCTCAACAGCAAGCTGTGGCGGCTGCTACAGATGCTTCACCTGTGACCCAGACTGCAATGGCGCCAGCCCCGTCTGCCAAGAGCCTAAAGGCGTTACAGCAGATGATTACTGGATTGCCAAACAGCACTGAGCCGACAACTCCTCAAAATACGAATAGTGGTACCACTACTGCGCTGCTAAATAGTGTGAGCAGATCGCTCACTCTACAGGCGGTTCCAAAACAGCAAGTGCCAACCGGTGCTTCCTCAACGGGCAGTGCCGCGCCCGTTGCACCGTTAACATTCAGCAAACCAACTCCACTTGCGCTTCCCATAGGGATAGCGCCGTCTGCGACAGATCGGA
>JAJYCW010000010.1 GCA_021777995.1 bacterium | reverse complement strand
GATATTGATGCGCTGGATGCTGGCGCCAATGCAATCGTGCTGATGACGCTGCACAGCGCGAAGGGACTTGAATTTCCGGTTGTATTCATGGCAGGTATGGAAGAGACGATCTGTCCACATGCCAGGTCAATGGAGAGTGATGTCGAACTGGAGGAAGAGCGTCGGCTCTGTTATGTCGGGATAACTCGGGCTCAGGAAGAACTGCTGTTCACCTATGCGAGGCGCCGTTCTAGCTTTCAGGGTATTGCTTTCAACCCTGTGTCTCGATTTCTCCACGATATACCTGACAAGCTATTTGACGAGCCAAAACGCAGACCCACAGTGCGATCTTTCGATCCTGACGATGATTCTGACTGGAAGACCACCAGATCCGTTGCCCGTCTGTGGACAGACGCGCCCATTCCACCCGCAAAAGAGCGACGGAAGATTAGTACCAGCGGCTCGGGCCTACGCGTAGGACAACGCGTCAAGCATGCACACTTTGGTACAGGTGTGGTTTTGAATGTTGTTGAAACCTCGGATGACACTACGGTGGAGATTGCATTCGCGCAAATAGGACCCAAAAAGCTGTTGCTCTCACTAACGAAGCTAGACCCTGTCAATTAGCCGAGTCTGTCTCAAATCGTACATTGTTAGGAACTTTTGGAGAAGAATAAAGGAGTAGATACCACATGGCACATTCGCATGACGCTTGGAAGGCACTGGCCAATCAGCTTCGCGCAGACAGCATTCGCTGTACTACAGAGGCGGGCTCGGGACATCCAACCTCAAGCATGTCGGCAGCGGATCTTATGGCAGTTTTAATGAGTGAGTACCTTCACTACGATTTCAGCGATCCCCACAGCATCGCCAACGATCGGTTGATCTTCAGCAAGGGCCATGCCGCGCCATTGCTCTACTCAATGTTTAAAGCAGCGGGTGTCATAACCGACGCTCAGCTGCTATCACTGCGCCGCCTTGGTAGTCCCATCGAAGGGCATCCGGTACCCGTACCTAATGGCCTGCCCTATGTGGACCTGGCAACCGGTTCTCTAGGCCAGGGCCTTCCTGCTGGGGTTGGTGTGGCGCAAAGTGCCAAGATGGACAATCTACCTCTACGAGTGTGGGTTCTGCTTGGTGATAGTGAAATGGCAGAAGGCAGCAACTACGAGGCATTTGAGCTTGCAGGTCACTACGGGCTTAACAATCTTATTGCGATTATCGACATGAACCGTCTGGGGCAGCGCGGGCCCACCATGTTAGAGTGGGAAAGCGCGGTTTACGCTGAGCGCGCTCGCTCGTTTGGCTGGAAGGCTATCGAGATAAATGGTCTTGATGTTTCTGCAATTAATGATGCTTACGCAGAGGCTTTGAAATCTGATAAACCGGTATGCATAGTCGCTAAAACACAAAAGGGAGCGGGTGTCTCCTTCCTCGCTGATAAGGACGGTTGGCATGGCAAGGCACTCCCGTCGGCTGACGCCGAGAAAGCCTTGGCGGAACTTGGTAACCCGCCGTGCGACATAAAGGTTACTGTGAAGAAGGCGCGCTCCGAGGCTCCTGTTATCGATGCTAAGCTCTCCACATTTCAGCCACCGGTTTACGACGCAACCGCAAAGGTCGCTACACGAGAAGCTTATGGCGATGCCCTGACGAAGCTTGGAGCTGCGAGAGCGGATATTGTGGTCATGGACGGTGAGGTGAGTAACTCCACCTTTGCCGAGAAGTTTAAGAAGGCTTTTCCAGAGAGGTTTGTGGAGTGCTACATTGCCGAACAGCAGCTTGTAAGTATGGCTGTAGGTATGCAGGTGCGCCGTAAGAGACCGTTTGCGTCTACCTTTGCGGCCTTTTTCAGCCGTGCATTCGACCAGATTCGCATGGCAGCAATCTCTCAGGCAACTCTGGGTCTGGTCGGCTCCCACGCCGGTGTGAGTATTGGTGAGGATGGTCCCTCCCAAATGGCGTTGGAGGACTTGGCCATGATGCGTGCGGTCCACGGGAGCACGGTGCTCTACCCGTCGTGTGCTACTACTACCGTGCATCTTACAGCTCAAATGGCCTCACAACCCGGCATCACCTACATGCGTACTACCCGGGAAAAGACACCAATTCTCTACGGTCCCGATGAGTCGTTCCCAATTGGTGGTAGTAAGACCCTTCGATCTAGTGCTAACGACAAGGTAACTCTTATAGCGGCTGGCATTACATTGCATGAGTGCCTGAAGGCCCACGATCTCCTGGCTGCCGAGGGAATTGCTGTCCGGGTAATTGATCTTTACTCGGTTAAGCCGGTCGATGTTGAAACCATCAAGAAGGCTGCATTGGAAACCAAGGCGCTGGTTACCGTGGAAGATCACTGGCAACAGGGGGGAATAGCCGACGCAATATTAGAGGTATTCAATGGCACGGCACACCCGACGCTTTTGAGAATTGCGGTGACTTCTATGCCCGGATCCGGTAAACCCGACGAGTTGCTGGAAGCTGCCGGCATTAGCGCAAATGCTATCGTTGCAAAAGTCAAATCAATCGCCTAGTAACTAGTTATAAACAACGGGGCATGGTGCACGGTTGTGCGGCATGCCCCTAATTTGGAGAGTAGCACCATGGCAGATGTTGTAACGTTGCCGCAACTTGGGTCAACGATGGAGGAAGGTATCGTTGTTCGCTGGTTAAAGAAACTTGGCGAGAATGTTAGCGCTGGGGAGCCGTTGCTCGAAGTTGAGACCGATAAGGCGACGATGGAGGTCGAAGCACCTTTCACTGGTACCTTAAGTCAAATCCTCGCCCAGGAGGGTGAACTTGTACCCGTTCGGCAGGCGATTGCAGTCATTGGAGACGGTGCTGTGATTCCGCTTGCTGACAACGTAGCACCAGCCACCGTTGCCGTAGATCCCATTTCCACGCCACGTGCAGAGACGGTTGGGGGCAATGCTCCTACCGCAGGCTCGGGGGCGCCCTCCATTTCACCACGTGCCAGGCGGCTTGCGGCTGCTAATGGTGTTGAACTTTCACATCTGGCGGGGTGCGGTTCCGGACCTTACGGCAGGGTACTTGAGCGTGACATCATCGCCTATCTGGCGAACGCCGCCCCTGCAGTGTTACAAGACGATCGGCAGCCGAGACTTACGCCACTTGCGGCGCGAATGGCTAACGACCTTGGCGTGGCCCACGGTGATCTTGCACTTGGCCTACCTGGAAGCAGAGTACGTAGTGCAGATGTTGTGAATGTGGCCCGACAACAGGCGGCTGCGACTACTACCCCTTCGACTACGCAGGAATCGGATTACGTCGTCGTTGCAATTGGCAATTTGCAGAAGCGAGTTGCAGAAAACGTATCGCGATCGGCATTCACTGCGCCACACGTTACTCTTACGCTCGCCGTGGACATGACGGAGTGCATAAGGCTGCGGAACCTGATACTGCCGGCTGTAGAACAGGCGTACGGAGCGCGCCTGTCGTTTACAGACCTCATTGTAAAGGCAGCTGCTTTAGCACTGATGGAACACCAAAACGTAAACGCCACATTTAACGGCTCAGAAATTCGGATGCATCGCAAGGTAAATATCGGAGTTGCTGTTGCGGTGGACGACGGACTCGTAGTCCCCGTTCTTCACGATGCAAACTCCAAGCCAGTCGGCGCGCTCTCCGCGTTACTTAAGAAGCTTGTCGCTCGCGCAAAGGAAAATCGCCTGACACCGGATGAGCTTTCGGGTGGAACCTTCACCATTACCAATCTCGGTTCATTCGATATCGATCACTTCAACCCGGTCATAGTCACTGGCCAGGCCGCGATATTGGGTGTGTGCCGCATTGCTGAATTGCCGGTAGTGGTTAATGGTGTGGTAGAGGTTCGTTCGATGATGAATCTCTGTCTATCGTTTGATCACCGTGTGACCAACGGAGCACCCGCAGCCAAATTCCTTCAGACAATAAAGCAGTTGTTGGAGGCACCCGCACGGTTAATCGTTTAGAATAAGCAGGACGATACTGCGGGCAACGCCATTAAATCTGCATCGCATCCCTGAATTTGCGCTATTTGAATCGGCGGGCCATCCACACCACCTTATCTGGGCCGGCTGTGGCAGGATGCGGCTGTTCCGACGTAATGACGTAGCCGTGCCGCTCGTACAAAGCAATGTTCCGTTCCATCGATACCCGGGTACCTAACCTCATCTCACCGAGGCCCGCGGCTGCAGCGATGATCTCCATATAGTCTAGTATTGCTGATGCAATACCACGACCGCGCATAGGTGGCAATACAGATAGCCGACCAATATACAAGTGGTCGGGTCGCAGACGAAACAGAGCAGAGCCTACCGGCAGGTCACCTACATACGCAATGACCCCGCCACCCTCCGCCATCTGTTCAGTTAACTCGTCTAAAGTGATCGTAACGGCAGGGGAAGGTGGATTTAACTTGCCGTCATATTCTGCAAATGCCCGACGAGTTATTTCGTGCATACAAGCAAATTGTTGCGGGTGCGCTAAGGCTATAGTTGCCGTACCTAATGGATTAGTAATGGGTACATCGACGGGGTCTATGCCTCTTAAACAAGAGCGCAGTACCTCTCTTAGATTGCCTGTTTGTGCGTCTTCGCTCATAGTAGCCTAAATTACATGCTGTATGTAGAGATGCCAAGGAAACTTAATTATACACCAAATTCTCCTTCGTTGTATCCATAATGGCATAATTGTAAGGGCCGTTATGGAGCGACCAGCTCTACCGTTTGTGGCAAGAGATACCTAGAGCTGGCAGTCAATTATGATCTGCGCGTAGCAGATATACTGGCCCAATAGGCGCTGTCTGGTTATATATAATCGTTAGTTGGGCTCATTTGCGCGCATTGCGCTAAGCTCTGCTTTTGCTTTTAGTCCTTCCGCTTCCAGGTGCTTCATCCAACCCTTGCGGTAAGGGCTTAAAGCGTTGACAATTGTTTCTGCAATCGCCAGATTTCTAAACCATTTATGATTAGAGGGAACAACGTACCACGGTGCGTGAGGAGCAGCGGTTTCGTTTATTGCATCCTGGTAGGCTTTTTGGTATTTGTCCCAGTATTCCCGTTCATGCCAATCACCCACAGAAAGTTTCCAACTTTTGGTTGGGTCCTGCTCGCGTTCAAGCAATCGTCCCTTTTGTTCGTCCTTGCTTATATGGATGAAGAACTTTAGGATCACCGTGTGAGAGTCTGAAAGAAGGTGTTCAAAGTTTCGAATATGTTGATACCGGCTTTTCCACACCTTGGGGGGCACCAGTTGATGAACACGGGTGACCAGAACGTCTTCGTAGTGAGAGCGGTTAAATATATTAACGCAACCTAGCTGTGGAGTATGTTGATGGATGCGCCACAGAAAGTCATGGCCGGCCTCGATTGGTGTAGGGACCTTGAACGAGGCTACCTTGCAGCTTTGGGGGTTTAGCCCTGTCATGACATGACTGATAGCGCCGTCTTTGCCAGCGGTATCCAGCCCTTGAAGTACTACAAGTACGGCAGTCTCCTGTGCAGCGTACATCAATGTCTGCAGTTCTCGCATCTCAACAAGAAGTTTATCTGCGCGAGCTATTGCATCGGCCTCAATAAGACCATTGTGGTAATCGGGATCGTGATCCGCAAGTTTGATAGGCTTTTTGCCATCCAGGGCCTTCAATAACGGCATGGTAGACTCTCCTTTAGAGTTGGGTAAGCGGTTCAGTCCAGGTGAAAAAGGCGGGCTAATGCCTTCGCTACTCCATCTTCATCGCACGTTCCGGTTATTTCGTCTGCAATCGCCTGCACTTCTGGCTTGGCATTCGCTACTGCGACGGAATGGCCCGCCCATTTCAGCATCGGTATGTCGTTCCAGCTGTCTCCAAATGCCACTATCTCCTCACGGGCGATTGAAAGTGAGCTAGACAAATTGGCGAGTGCAGTGCCTTTATTAGCTTCTTTAGGCAGAAATTCAAGATATTCTGCATTACTGCGCATAACATTAATCTTACCGAAGAAGCGTTCTTTCATCTCTGGTAGAAGCCGTTCAATGGTAGCAGGTGCATCCACGATGATGAGCTTTGTTGGGCTTTCGCCACGAAGCCTTTCGTTAAAATTGTCTATTACCTCATAAGGTGCACCGGTTCGACGTTGATACAGCTCCATCCACTGATTTCTGTTCGCGGAATATATGTGGTCGTGAAGATAGAAATTAAGCTGCATGCCCTGAGATTGTGCGAAATCCATAACTTCAATGGCAATGGAAGCAGGAACGTTTTGCTCCTCCAGGATGTCACCAGTTATGGGGTGTCGGATCATTGCTCCGTTGTAGCATATGATCGGGCTGCTAATCCCCAATGTTCGTGCTGTTGGTAGCGTGGTTTCAAACATCCTGCCAGAGGCGATTACCACCGTGATATCGCGCTGCATCGCTTGTTCAACGGTTTTGCGCGTGTATTCTGACACCTCGTGATTGCTATTTAGCAGTGTGTCATCAAGGTCGATGGCGCAAAGTTTGTACCTGTGATTCAAAAGTGCTTCCTTTATGTCTAGTTATTCAGTGTTGTCTACTGCCAATGGTGACCCATTAGAAGTCGTCGTCGTCGCACTTTTAAGTAGCAGTGCATAATCTTGAGCTGCTACCCCAGCTGGACGCACCAAAGTTAGTACGTCGGTGACGTCCGCACCTATTGCTTTTGCGACAATAATAGCATCTCGCTGTAATGGGTGGCGGCTGGAAGAAATTATGGCATGCAACAGGGGGATGTGCTTGGGATTATGCAGGCGGAGCAGCCCATAAATAACCGCTGCATGGGCGTTAATGTCGTCGGCAGCAACTGCATTTGCGAACAGTGCAAGGGCACGTGGTTGCTCCACGGTCAAGATTGTTTCAACGGCTGCTACGCGCAAGGAAAGTGCGGCATTGGAGTTTATGGCCTCCAGATTTGCTGGCGGTGCCGGAAGCCGCGGCTGGTAGCTGATTAGGCACCGCCACAATGCCCACTCGGAGGCGGTGTCTGCTGGGGTACGCAAAATCCTGTTCCACAAATCCGAGCTTATTCTCAAGGGCTTAACCTGAAGCGAACAGATTGAATTAGTCGCTAACGCATATGCCCAATCAACTGAACAGGGTCGATTTGCAATTCTGTCTAGTGCGTCCTCCAATGTGCGCATTCGCACATCATCAGGAATACTGCCGAGTGCCGCTGCTAGAGGCTGTTCATACCAGCGGACCATATATTCATCGGCGCATAGTGCGAGTATGGCATACGCTCCACGAACGGTGTCTAGCGCGAACAAAACAGATGCTGCCTCGATAGAGTGTCGTGACCGGTTACGGACAATGAGCTCAGTCAATATCGGATCCGCAGCCTTTGGGTCAGCAAGAAGGGTTAAGCGTGAATTATGGCGCACCTTCGGGTCCTGGTCCAAGAGGTCTCTGGCAGCCAGTCGCAACCGGCGTGACCTTCTTGCGCCTTGTAATAATGTTTGCAAATAGGTGTTTGCCATTTGTGATAGATATCCACGAGATGACCAGACGGAAGGCGACAGTGTGTGATCGTCTTCAATGCACCTCACACATCCTATATTTAATTGCAAGAGTTCATTTGAATGTATTAAGCAGCATCTTCATCACTCAGTGTTTGAAGTTTATCACAAATCCTTAATCTGGGATCCAAATTGAGCGAAGAGGAAAAATGGACGCGTCTCGAATTACCACCGATCCGCAAAGGCACCGAATAATCATCTCCTCGGTACGCGGCAAAAAACAGGCTGACAACGAAACTTCGCCGTCATTGACGAATACCTCAATGGATGTTCGATCTACCAACATCTCAACCTTGCCCAAGGGTTCGATCAGTGCGACAGGGGCGCTCAGGCATGCCACAGTATGGGAGGTGAATTGCACAGATGTACCGAAAACTTCTATTTCGAATGCGCCTTCGTTTGCTACGTCCAGCTGAAGCTTTAGATGTAACAGTCCCTCGTATGAAGGGATGGTAATTGTTTCAGACTTCGTTAGCACCTGATCGTTAAGCGTTGTGGGGTCTCCGTGTAGGCATTTGACCTCCGGTATGGGAGTTCGCAACATTCTCACACCACATGCCGTTTGTTTTAGGCTAAGGTCGCAGGGAAAGGACATCTGCTGATTAAACGGCATGTCAGGGTATAAACCTCCACGCATCCATGCAATCTGTATACGCCGGCCAGGATGGTCTGGGATATCGCCCCAGGACATGGTGGCATAGAAATTAGGTCCCTGATCACTCCTGATTTGTACGGTCTCCTCGACAAACGAATCTCCATCGAAGTTGCCGATCGAGTAGCTACCGTCACCGCGAACAAGCACCCATTTTTGGTTGTTCATATCGCCTTCAATCGGTAATCTGAAGATATCTGGGCACTCGTAGCTATTTGGGATCACACATTTAGTAGGTGTCCAATGTAATAGGTCATACGAGGAAAAGAATTCGTAGCTACCATGGCAAGAAAGAACCATGAACCATGATCCTGTCGGCTCATACCAGAAAACTTTCGGATCCCTCTCGGGGTGTAGGAACAATGGGTTTCCATCGTATTTTGTCCACGTTTCGCCGCTATCGAGACTCACAGAAATGCATTGGCTCATGTTGTCAAATCCTGACCAGAACGCAATGAGTGCAGGGTGTGCGGTACTGTGTGCTAATCCCGACGTGTTTTGGGTGTCATAAACGGTGCTGCCAGACTGTACGCCGGTGCCAAACCGGTCATCGTCCCAGAAGGCTGGTTGTACCTCCTTCCAATGGATGAGGTCCTTACTGACCGCATGTATCCAGCATTTAGCCCATCGTTGAGCAAATAGGTGATATTCCCCGTTGAGGAATATAAGTCCGTTAGGATCATTTAGCCAGCCCTCCTCCTGCTTATCGGGATTTAACACGTTAACGGTCCATTGGCGGGCCGTGAAGTGATATTGCGGGCGGTATTTCTCACGATAAAGATCTTGGCGTGCTGCTGACAAGGTTGCCTCCTGGTTGGCGTTGAGTTTTTATGCTATGGCTTCGCTGCCCTAGCGAATAGGGTAGTACCGCGACCCAGCAAGCAAGTAAGCCAGGTGTGAAGCCAAAGATTTGCACATTCTTTGCGATTCGGCATGTCGCTGGGTGTGGTAAGTTGGCACAGTTGACCGTCATTCTAAAAAGGACTAGGACGAACAGGGCCTGGTAGTCAACAATGGAAGGAGGGTGTAGGCGCCTTTTCAGGACAACTTCCATTGTATGACAGCTCCATCACATAGACCGGTTCATTAAAGTGTTCGGGCGTTTAACACTGCACTTCACACTTTCTTCGTGGAAACTATACGGCGTGCGCTCAAGAGCCGGTCTGTCTAGTTACAAGGGTATCAAGGCAGCTAACACATCTCTGGTGACAGCGGTGGACTGCATTTAGCCGTGTGAAATACGTTATCCGCTAATGGCTGTAAATCCTGCGTGTACCACCAATGTACTGGTCATTTGCATGGCCCTCTGTACCAGTTGATTCATGCGCACACGATGATTTAAGGCACTATTGCTGAGATTAAACACGGGGATATAAACAACAGCGGTACAATAGGCGAATTGATCACTAGAGGGGAAGCTACGAATGAAACAGCATCGCGGAGTGGTGTATGGTAAAAACGGAGTGATTGCGGCATCTCAGCCGCTAGCGGTGAGCTGTGGGTTAAAGATGCTAATGGAAGGCGGCTCATTCGCAGATGCGGCGCTTGCAGCATCCGCAGTGCTCTGCGTTACCGAACCACATAATAGCCACCTTGGAGGCGATGGGTTTGCGCTTGTATATGAGGCAGGGTCTGGCACCGTGACAGCCCTAAATGGCGCGGGTAAGGCGCCGATGTCGGCAACTCCCGAGGCGCTAAAAACAGGCATCCCCACCCGTGGTACGGCTGCAGCTGCGGTTCCAGGACTTCCACACCTGTGGTGTGTTATGCATGATCGCTGGGGCCTGCTTAGTCGCGAACGTTGCCTTGAGCCCGCCATTCAATACGCTCGGGAAGGCTATCCTGCAGGTACGCGCACTGCCGCCGCGTTTGCCGGTAGTAGTGCGCTGTGGACCGAATTTCCAACAACACTGTCCACGCTAACCGGAAGTTCCTCGTTACCTCACGCGGGATCCACGCTACTGCAGCCCGATCTGGCTGAAACTCTTGAGGCCCTGGCCGTGCAGGGCGTTGATGGTTTCTACCGAGGGACCGTTGCAAAGGCAATTGCATCAGCATGTGCTCAAACAGGTGGATATATAAGTGTGAACGATCTTGCCGATCACCGCACCCAGGTGTTGAACCCACTTGCCACGCAATATCGCGATGTAGTCGTTTATGGTCAGCCCCCGTCGTCTCAAGGACACATTTTACTTCAGGAGCTAAATATTCTGGAGCAATTTGACGCAAAAGCAATGGGGCATAATAGTGCTGAGTTAATTCATTTGATGGTTGAGGCCAAAAAGCTAGCATTTGCTGATCGGTGGCGGTACCTGGGGGATCCGGCTTTCGTTGATGTACCCATTTCTACTCTCCTGTCGAAAGATTACGCGAGAATACGGGCAGCGGGAATAGATATGAGAAGAGCCAACCATTCAGCCTCCGCAGGGGAGGTCCCGCACGACACCACCTATTTCTGCGTTGCCGACCGGGAGGGAAATGCAATTAGTTTCATCCAGAGTGTGTTTTGGGGATATGGAAGTGGCGCAATGGTACCTGGAACTGGGATACTTCTAAACAATAGGATGACCAGCTTTTCCTTAGACCCTCAGCACCCAAACGCGCTCGCTCCAGGCAAGCGGCCGGTCCATACGCTTAATACGTGGCTAGTCACCCGCGAACAACATGGGCATTCCAGGCTTGAAGCCGTTGGAGGTACTCCTGGTGCAGACTATCAGGTTCAGACAAACTTCCAGATGATAAGCAACATCGTTGACTTTGGGATGAACCCTCAGGAGGCTATTGAGGCGCCGCGGTGGCAGCATGGGGAGGGGGTGCGTACGGATGCAGAAACCGAATTCCTCGCAATAGAGGATAGGGTGGGTGAGGACGTAGTAAACAGACTTAAGGAACTAGGACATCATACTCAACAACTTTCGGCCTACGGACACGGTAGTACTGTGCAGTGTATTGTCCGCCCGCAGGGTGCCAACTGCTTTATGGCAGGATCCGACCTGCGGGCAGATGGTCACGCCGCAGGGTTCTAGTTGTTGGAAACCCATGCTTTGCTTTAGCAGGAACGATTCATAGGTACCGTCGTCGTAAGGTTGGATAATGTTTACATTATTTTACAGTGGGTGTTAACGTTCAAGCCATTCATTCATGCCTGTTTCATGTTAGGGTGTAACACTGAGGCGGGTGTGAACCGGAAAAGATGGTGCACCCCAATATGAAGAGGAGTACGACGTCTATGAACAGAAGTAAAGGCCACTACCTGCCCGCTCTTACAGCAATGTGTGCTGTCTCGCTGGCACTATGTGGTACTGCAGTACTTGCGCAGGGCCCAGGTGGTGGTATGATGGGTGGACCCATGATGCGCGGGCCAATGATGGGCGGGCCAATGATGGGCGGGCCGATGATGGGCGGTTCCGCGGTCACCCTTCCGATTTCCGTATTGAAAGCTGGACTGGGCCTATCTGCAGAACAAGCCACAAAGATAGAGGCAATTCAAAAGTCGTTCCGTACAGAGCGACAGAGTATGTTCGGCGGAAGGGGCCGTGGTCGTATGGGCGGACCAGGCGGACCACCTCCGGGAGGCCCTGGCGGTCCACCTCCGGGCGGTCCTCCCCCCATGATGATGCAGAACATGATGAAGATGCGCACGGCAATGCAAGACGACGAAGCCAAGATTGTCGCCACCCTTGATGCCTCACAAAAAACCAAGCTGCCCCGCCTCTTAAATGCTGCATCGGCACTCGATATGGCGGGTGTAGGTGCGGGAGCATACCCTGTGCTACATCTTTCTGCCAGTCAGGAAGCCAAACTATCGTCCATAGCCGTCAATAGCAGAAAGAAGATGCAGTCGGAAATGATGGCCGCGATGCAGAACCATGATTTTCAGCAGATGCGCACCAACATGCAGCAGATGCGGGCGCAAAATCGGGCCTCGGTTTTTGCTGTCTTCACTTCAACTCAACGAGCTGCAGCTACCAGCTACGAGAATGCACACCCCATGCGCCGAGGGCCAGGTATGATGGGGGGCCCTCCCGGTCCACCACAATAACGGCCGTAAGGCGCCTTGGATGCGCCTGAGTTGATCGTTCTCTAAGACCCTAATGCTGGCCGGCTAGCCTCTTACCAGGCTTCCGGCCACGTTAGCAAATAGGCGCCGCAACGTGAGCACCTCTGATCCATCGTTGCTGTTCTCAAACAGGACACGATTGGTAAGCAGTATTACAAGGGTGTTGGTGCTCGGGTCAATAAGCATCATGGTGCCTGTGAACCCGGTGTGTCCGAACGTTTGATCGGATAACAGATCAGCCTTTGGCAGATATCCATTCGGCCACGCAAACCACCCAATGGTGTGGGCCGGTAACGGCGTAGGGGTTTGCCTTAAAGCTGCCAGTCTGGCCGCGGCGGGGCAGAGAATTTGCGGTACCTTTTCGCCGAATGTCCCGGTCAACGAGTTCAACAGGGAGTTCCCAAGCAACGTAAGGTCTTGAGCAGTGGTAAAGATTCCTGCGTGGCCTGCCACTCCACCAAGACCACGGGCGTTAGGATCGTGGACTTTCCCGAGTGGCGCTGTAGTCGCTGCTATGCGGGTGTGCACAGACTGTGGTGGATTAAATGTCGTTGCGCCCATGCCCAAAGGCCGAAAGATTTGGTCGAATGCAAGATGCTCAAGCGGGCGACCGCACAATCGCATAATAATCGTTCCCAGCAAAATGTAGCCGAGGTCGCTGTAGCAATATTGTGTTCCAGGCTCTGCCTCCAATGGAGTAGATAGCAGAGCCTTCAGAGGATTTGCAGCGTGATGAATTGCCTTCCAGGCGGGTAATCCACTTGTATGGGTTGCTAGCTGCCGAACTGTTACTTTTGCTGCCGCCGATTCGGCTGCTTCAGGTAACAATGCCGCTAGCGGCTGCTCCAGGTGAAGGCGGCCCTGTTCTACACACTGCAGCAATAACATGGCAGTAATGGGCTTTGTTATTGATGCCGCATCAAAAATGGTCAACATAGATGCAGGCGATGCGTCAATGTCATCAGACAGCGAGCCGGTAGCGAAGCTGAACACAGTTTCAAACTGGTTGGTTACCAAACCGACTGCAGCCGAATAAAGGCCGCGCTCATGGCCGCGCGTCATCATTTCCTTTAGTAGCGTCTCAGAGCTTTTGCCAGTGCCGTTGAGCCCACGTCTCTGTGCCATCATGACCTCTCCGTTAATTCAATTTCATTTATTTCTTACTTTATGCAGGGCATTTTGGCGACCGCTACGCGTTCTGCTAGACAAACTATGGAACCTTTCGCTCCGGATGTGGAACATTACCCTATGGCAAAGACTCCCGTGTTTGCCGAACGCCACAAGGAATGTGAACAAACCGTTCTCCAGGAGTGGAACTAAATGCCGCGCGATCTGCCCGTATGTAATGGCAACCTACTCGTTGCCTTCGACGACCGTTATAATCTTCGTGAACTATACTACCCTTATGTTGGCCAGTATAACCATACAATGGGCTATCCTTGTCGTTTTGGGGTATGGTGCGACGGCCGCATGACATGGGTATCTGATGATGGCTGGGAGCGTAGCCTGAAATATGAAGATGATACGCTGGTAACTTGTGTAGAACTTGTCCATCAGGATATGGGCCTAAAATTAACTTGCCATGATTGTGTCGACTGCAGCAGTGACGTATACCTTCGCAAAATAGTAGTGGAAAATTTGAAAGATGGTGAACGGGATGTAAGGTTGTTCTGGCACCTGGATTTAAATATCGCCGGCTCTCGCGAGGGGGACACAGCCTACTATGATCCCCGTCAAAAGGCACTCATTCACTACAAGGGCAGACATTGGATATTGATCAGTGGTGCCAATGAACGCGATTGGGGACTCTCCAGCTATGCGGTGGGAATTATTGGCCATCACAAGGCCCAAGGTACCTGGCGTGATGCTGAAGACGGCTCCCTGTCGCGTAACCCAATTTCCCAGGGAACGGTTGATTCTGTGGGTCGAGTGATGGTTCGTGTTAAGGATAAAGCCGTAGCGTACTACTGGATCTGCACCGGCAGTGACATGGCAGAAGTTACGGCACTTGACCAGAATATTCGCTCCGTTGGTCCAGAAACTATACTTCGCCGAGTGCGCACTTATTGGAAGTTCTGGGTAACGAAGGGTGATAACCCTACGGAACTACCGGCAGATGTTGTTAAGTTCTACCATCGAAGCCTGCTTGTGCTTCGCACTCAGATTGATAATCGCGGTGCAATCATCGCTGCTAACGACTCCGACGTGATGCAATACAATCGCGACTCGTATTCCTATCTCTGGCCCCGCGATGGTGCTCTAGTGGCTCACGCCCTGGATTTGGCCGGCTACCACGAGACCACCCGAAGGTTCTTCACGTTCTGTGCGGATATAATCGACCCATCGGGTTATTTCTGGCACAAGTACAATCCCGATGGTTCCGTCGGTTCCTCGTGGCATCCATGGGCAGACCATAACGGCAACCCGCAACTGCCTATTCAGGAAGATGAAACTGCCTTGGTGCTGTTTGCTCTTGGAAGGCATTTCGAGATGCAGAGCGATGTAGATTACCTGCGAGGCGTCTATAAGTCCCTCATTGAACCGGCTGCAGATTTTCTCGCGTCCTTTAGAGATGATGCGACAGGATTGCCCGAGATGTGTTGGGATTTATGGGAGGAACGACGCGGCGTTCACACATTTACTGCTGCAAGCGTGTGGGCAGGTTTGATGGCGGCCGCCCGATTTGCGGATATTTTTGGCGACGCTGACCGCAGCAGACGATATTTACGGTCGGCAGACGAGATTCGTCATGCCATTGACAAACACCTCTATTCACCTGAGGACCGCCGGTTCCTCCGCAGCGTCTCGCTAGAGGACGGGAGAGTAGTTCCAGATCGCACAATCGATGTGAGCGTAATGGGCTTGCTAATCTGCGGCTTTCTAGACCCGGAGGATGCCCGTCTCAGGGAGACTATGGAAAATCTGGAGGCTACGCTGTGGGTTCGCACGCCGGTAGGCGGGGTTGCCCGCTACCAACGGGACAACTACTATCAGGTTAGCGGCGACCTTGAAAACGTGCCCGGTAACCCTTGGTTTTTGTGCACGATGTGGCTTGCACAATGGCGTATTAGCTGCGCCAAAACCCTTTCGGATCTTGACGGCGCAATTGAATTGCTGCGCTGGTGTATTCGACACGCCTTACCCTCCGGAGTAATGGCTGAGCAGATTAACCCATATAATGGTGCACCAATATCTGTCTCACCGCTCACGTGGTCTCACGCGACGTATGTCAGTACTGTATGTCAATTGCGGGATAAACGCAGAATGCTGCTTGCTAAGCCTGATGATGAGGAGTTGCAGGAGGCGGCCTAAAATATTTTGAAATACTAGGTTCCTTAAGTCGCAACCTTGGGTTTGGGGCAGTGTGCCTGCAGGGGCGATCAATCCGTTCTCTGCAGGCTACTGGTACCTTTGGTTGAACGGTTCACACGCCATTTTGATAAGCCAATGTAATTAATTGAACACGCGATCCTGGGGTAGCATATAGTGTATTTCCGGTGAAATGGAGTCCATTATGTCTATTCGACCTGTCAAGCGGATCGTCGAGGCCAAGCCAACCATTGAAGGTGCAGGCGTACACCTACGGCGGGCGTTTGGGTTTGGTTCAACTTCCGAGTTTGATCCCTTTTTGCTGCTAGACGATTTTCGCAACGACATTCCCGAAGACTATCTTGCAGGATTTCCATGGCATCCCCACAGAGGTATTGAAACAATTACCTATGTGCTGGCTGGCACAGTTGAGCACGGCGACAGCCTGGGCAACAAGGGTTCTATTGAAGCGGGCGACGTACAGTGGATGACGGCCGGTCGCGGTATCATCCATCAGGAACTACCTCGCGGTGATGCCGTTGGTCGTATGCACGGCTTCCAGCTTTGGGCAAACCTGCCAGCCTCGCTGAAGATGAGCGCCCCTCGTTACCAGGAAGTCAAATCGAATGATATCCCTGCCATAACGGACGACGATGGAACCCATGTGAGAATAATATCCGGTAGTTTCTGGGGTACTGCAGGACCAGTGGATGGGGTGGCGGCTGAGCCGATCTATCTGGATGTGTCTGTGCCACCTGGCAAGCGGCGCAAATTGCCCGTTGAGACCACCAGGCATGCATTTGCCTACGTGTTCGCTGGATCTGGTCACTTCTGCAATGCTTCTGCGCCACTGTCGGTACCAACGGAAGGTGTTTCGTGGGCAGATACAACACCACCAACATCAGCCGCGAACAGAACTCTGGTTTTATTTGATCGTGGCGATGAAGTAGAGGTGCATGCAGGGCAGGACGGGATTCGTTTCCTGCTGGTGTCGGGCAAACCGCTTGAGCAGCCAGTTGCCTGGTACGGCCCCATTGTGATGAATACTCAAGAAGAGCTGCAGACAGCATATGACGAGCTGAAAGCGGGAACATTTCTAAAGGATTAAGGAAACTAAGTGCTAATGAATGGCACATTAGCACTTCATGGGGCTAGGTGTTTAAAGTAACTGTTACACCGTGCGACACCAGTTTTCATGCTCAACCGCACCTGCAGCCTTGTGCGAGCAATGAATTTCATGTGTGGCGTGTAATTATGGCTGACCAGCAATGCGGTTGTCTGGTAGCCACTAAATTCGCTTCAGTAGGATATGTTGCCGATCATGCAGGTCTGTGCAAATTACGGGCTGTTTCAGTGTGTTTTTGCAAAAGTGCCTGAGCAAAGCTCTGGTGATCACCCTTTACAACAGGCCAAGCAACGTGCTAAAATGATGTGGTGTGCGGGAGTAGCTTAATGGTAAAGCTCCTGCCTTCCAAGCAGGTGACGCGGGTTCGATTCCCGTCTCCCGCTTTTCGCACGCCTCCGTAGCTCAGTGGATAGAGCAACCGCCTTCTAAGCGGTAGGCCGCAGGTTCGAGCCCTGCCGGGGGCAGGGTACATGGCGATTTATTACTAACTGTCAGTTTGTCAGTAGGTTTGAATTCAGTCGATTCCCCTCTACCTCAATTTGGTAAATGCCTGTTCGGCAATCTTCCTACCATTGTCACACATTCTGCATCTCCTTCGGCTTCGCGCTCATTGGTGAGGCAGCATAAAGCACTGCCCACTAACTGGACGCAATGGTGGCAAGTACGCCTAGGTACACAGATTAACATATAAGAGAAGCTTAATCGCCAACATCTGTCATCCAGTGCGTTGAATGTCGGTAATCAGCCTGCTCGTTTGCTGTTGGTGCTCTTTTGCAACTGATGGCGCACTAAGAATATAATATACGATTTGAAATAGGCTGAACTCTCATAAAGTTTGCTTAAAATCAGTGATAATTAATTAGTATCGCCGGTAGTTTGAAAGCTGACAGCGATTGATGGCTGCCCGGAGGTGTCCATGGCACAACTAAATATAAGTAGTGTTCCAATTACCATAATGGTAGTGGATGACGAACCGCAATTAACCTCGATGTTGCGCGACTTCATGGTACGTCAAGGATTTCAGGTACTAACCGCTGATTCCGCATCACAAGCTTTAGCTGAACTAAGCTCGGCTTCTCATGAGGTATCTCTCGTAGTGACGGACATGACCATGCCTGATATGTCTGGTGCGGACCTAGCTGCCGTTCTAAGTTCCCGATGTGCGAAATTACCTGTTGTCATATTAAGTGGGTATGAGCTTTCGGCGAGGGATATGCCGGCTAACGTTGCAGCAGTTATGCAGAAACCCGTTAGAAACAGCTCCCTTGTGGCGCAGATACGGTCGATACTGAACGTCGAATAACAGGTGTCTCCTTAGATTTCAAATCGGTATGTAGTTAACTGCAAAGTCCTTACCGCTGAGCTAATTAGGACACAGACATAACATAATGTTGCAATAATTCTCATCTTAAGACGAAACCTCTATCCGTTGGGTTACGTCATCCTCTCAATACAAGGTCGACATTAAGCGTATGGGAGGTTCATCGTGACATTAGCTCAGGTTCAAGCGGTCGTAGCCGGATTCATTCTGGTGATACTTAGCCTTACATCATTGGTAGTAACCGTGGCACTGTTACTACCCAATGTCTCTCAAAAGTCTGCAAGCTCGCTTACTAACCATCCATGGAAGTCCTTACTGTTGGGGATTCTTGGTGGTATCCCTGCACTCATTGCTATTGCGATGTTCAGAGCTCCGGTGCCGTTGTTAAAATTAGGCGGCGTGGTGTTAGGACTCATGGTTCTTGCGGTTGGCACCATTGGCGGTGCGGGTTTGGCACTGCGGCTCGGTGAGCAGATTGGCGAGATGTCAGGCGCACGAACCTCCTTAGGCAGTCTGGTTCGCGGAGGGATCCTCTTTAGTCTCGCTGCCCTGTTCCCTCTCATTGGCTGGTACATCATAGCACCAATATCTGCACTGTGCGCCTTTGGTGCTGGCCTTCAATCATTAATGCCCCACGGCCAGTCGTCATCTGCGCCGGCTACAGGGCTGCCAGTTTCTCAAGGCGCGGTGTGATATGGAAACCCCGATGGGAGAGTCACCAGCCAGTCGGGCTGTCGGTGGTTTGGCAGTAGTTGCTGTTGCCGCAGCCATGAGCGGCTGTGGCCTCCGGCGTCAACTCGCAGGCCTGGACGCTACGCAGAAGGTAGTATGGCAATCACCGCCAAGCGACCCGGAGGTGCTACGAGTACTAAACCGCATTTCCTTTGGACCTTGGCCGGGGGACCTTATTGCTGCTGCAAATATGGGTGTAAGTGGTTACATTGAGGAGCAACTCGCGGCTAAATCACCCCAGGACCGCGCTGTAAGTTGGCGTGTCAACGGGTTGGACGTACAGCAAGACGTACACGACTCCCCCGACATACTCTCTAGTCTGCCGGACGACCAGTTGCTAACCGAAGTGCAGCAAGTTCAGTTGTTACGGGCTGTTTACAGTACCCATCAGCTAAACGAGGTAATGTCTGATTTTTGGGAGAATCACTTCAACATCTATGCGCTCAAAAATGCCGCAAGACAGCGCATTCCCATTGAGATGGAGACTGCTATAAGGCCCCACTTACTGGGTAGTTTTGAAGAAATGCTTATAGCGGTGGCCCACAGCCCTGCTATGCTAGCCTACCTCGACAACAATCACAATGAGGCAGGCAATATGGATAGAGTAAATGAGAACTATGCGAGGGAATTGCTAGAGCTACACACTCTTGGTGTACACAGTGGCTACACTCAGATTGACATTCATCAGGTTGCTCGTTGCCTCACCGGGTGGACGGTGGCAGGTGGATTTCGCCAGTGGCAGTTCGAATTTAAGCCATCATGGCACGACGATGGCTCCAAGTTTATTCCTTTTCTCGACTTACATCTCTCTCCGGGAGGTGGAGTGCGGGACGGAGAAGCGGTACTTCACCGTCTTGCCCGCCATCCTGCTACAGCGCAGCATTTGGCCGAGGAACTCTGCATGAAGTTTATGGGAGTGGTGCAGCCGGAGGTGGTTAACGCAGCCTCTCGAGCATATCTGCGTTCGAATACGTCGATTAGCGAGATGCTGCGACCTATTCTCCTGGATGGACTGGCTCGAAAGGAACGGTGCAGGCCCATATTTAAGCGTCCACTGGACCTGCTGGTCAGCAGCCTAAGGGTGGGTGCAGCAGATACAGATGGCGCCACCGGAGTGCAGAATCAGCTTAATACGATGGGGCAGCCGCTGTTTCAGTGGCCCATGCCCGACGGTTATCCCGAATCTGCTGCGGCTTGGAAGACTACGCTTCTTCCTCGATGGAACTTCGCCTCGGCCCTAGCCGGTGGGGAGGTAGACGGTACTACCTGGAAATTGGACGATTGCCTCAAAGCGCTACCAGGAGCGGGCATGCACGACGTGGTCGACCACCTTGCAGAAGCGGTATGCGGTCATCCGTCAGCCTCGCCTTCAATGAAGCCTTTGGTGATGACCTTGCGTGATCACGCCGACTCCGCCTCACGATCAGGATTGTCTCACGAACATGTTGTTTCCGAAGTTGCAGCCCTGCTGATTGCGTCGCCGATGTACCAATGGAAATGAGGTTGGAAATTGAGCATCGATAAACCTACACGGCGTCAGTTGCTTTCGGGCGCCATTTTGAGCGTATTACTGGGTGCTAGCGCTGTTGACAGCTTTGCGTCGCTTCGCCATGTCATTATCAAAAGCGAGCCAAAGCAGGACGAGCAGAACGCCCTGGTGGTGTTATTTCTCAGGGGAGGTGCAGACGGTCTTAATATTATCGCTCCCTACGGCGACGAGAATTACTACCGTTTGAGGCCAACTCTGGGAATAGCGGCTCCCACATCTTCGAAAACACCAACAGGCTCCCGTCTACTGGATCTAGATGGGTTTTTTGGTATGCATCCTGCAATGGCACCCTTACTTCCACTGTATCATCAAGGGACGTTTCTCCCCATTCATGCCGTGGGTTCAAATGACCACACTCTATCGCATTTCCAGGCGATGGCGGCAATGGAGCGGGGACTCGCCGAGGATGCTGGTGATGTCGCGAGTGGTTGGCTGGCGCGTTACCTTAATGAGAGTGGGTCAGACGGCAGGTCGCCCCTTCGCGCAGTTGCTCTTAGTGATACGCTGCCAGATTCACTGCGAGGAACCTCTGGGGCTGTTGCATTAACCCGCCTATCCCAGTTTGAGCTTAAGTCGCCAACGGGAGCTGGAGGTACACAGCACCATCCAAATGATCGCTCGGAGGCGATGGCCCAGACTCTACAGCTCCTTTATAGCCAGAGTGGCTCAGGAATGGAGCACAGAACCGAAGACCTGAGCGCGGTTAGTGAGGCTACGCTGCGGGCGATGAAGGCAGTGCAGCAACTTGACCCTGACCATTACAGGCCAGCTGCAGGTGTTGAATACCCAACCTCTGGTCTGTCGTTAGCCCTTAAGCAGGCTGCTTGCATGGTGAAAGGGGAGGTGGGATTAGAGGTTGCGTGTATCAACGTCGAGGGCTGGGATACACATGTAGCACAAGGTGGTGATACTGGCTGGCAAGCAAGTCGGCTTACGGATTTATCGAGTTCGCTTGCAGCCTTTATGAATGACCTTGGAGACAAAGCTGCGCGGGTGACCGTGGTGATTATGACCGAATTTGGGAGGCGCGCATACCAAAATACTGGGTTGGGCACGGATCATGGCCGTGCAAGTGTGATGATGCTCCTCGGCGGTGGGGTATGTGGGGGCCGTGTGCTAACCAAATGGCCAGGTCTTGCCGCGCATCAGCTTGTTGGACCAGGAAACCTTCACGTGACGACTGACTACCGCGACGTGCTGGCTGAGGTTTTGGCTCGTCGCATGCACGCGGAGAATGCTACCGCTTTGTTCCCTGGGCTGCACCCCAAAGCTGTGGGGGCAATTAAGACTGCTAACCCGGCGGCCACTGCATAAACCTGCCGCCTAGCAGATGCAGATGAAGATGCATCACGGTTTGACCACCATCCTGGCCAGTGTTGATTATGCTCCGCCAGCCGGACTCGGCCACATCCATCTGTCTCGAGATCTTTTGGGCGGTCGCTAGCAGACCGCTCAAGATTGAGTTGTCTTCAACGTCCAACAGTGAACTATAGTGCGTGCGCGGAATTATTAGCACGTGCACAGGCGCCTGAGGGGCAAGGTCGTGAAAGGCCACAAACAATTCGTCCTGGTAGATAAGATCAGCTTGAATTTCGCCCGAGGCGATCTT
This sequence comes from bacterium, assembly GCA_021777995.1. Classification (GTDB taxonomy): domain Bacteria; phylum Armatimonadota; class Chthonomonadetes; order Chthonomonadales; family Chthonomonadaceae; genus JAJZFK01. Next base: position 34,599 of record JAJYCW010000010.1, on the reverse strand, counting down.
GCAGAATATGCAGCTATTTGTCATTCAGTTAACTTCCACTGTCATCGCATGCTGCTTGATTAGCGGTAGCGCATTGGGTACGAACGCGATGTCTTCACGCCTTCCACGAGCACTCTCTGTGTAGGACCGGTCGCATGCGCTGCAGAATGTACAGGGATCTGTATGACAATCTTTTGTAAATTGGGCTCGTTTTGCTCGCTTGTCTTCTGCTTTGAGGTATGACTTCGTCACACCACAGGAAATGTGATCCCATGCCAAGGGTTCATCATAATCCTTCTGCCGGTTCGCAAAGAATTCTGGTGATACTCCGGTTTCGGTAAATGCCCGGTGCCATCGCTGTAAATCCAGGTACTCATCCCACGCGTCGAACTTCTGGCCCAGCCGCCAGGCTCGCTCTATGGATGCCGAAACCCGTCGGTCGCCAAGCGAGAGCACCGCCTCGAGGTGGGTGCCTGCAGCTGCGTTGGGCCGGTACGAGACGGCTCTATCCTTCAGCGAATGTTTCAACATCTGCTGCTTACGGTCGATTTCGGCAACAGTATCCTGCCCATGCCACTGAAATGGTGTAAACGGTTTTGGAACGAATGACGACACTCCTATGGTGATACCAGGATTACGTACGCCGTTCCTTCTCGCAATGGCAGCACACTTAGTGGCCAGCGTGCCAATTGCGAGGACATCCTCATCTGTTTCGGTTGGCAATGAAATCATGAAATATAGTTTCAGCCGCTGCCAGCCATTACTGAATGCGGTTTCGCATGCTTCGAAGAGATCCTCCTCAGTTACGCCCTTATTCGTAACGTCGCGCATGCGTTGAGAACCAGCTTCGGGGGCAAACGTTAGTCCAGTTTTACGCACCTTGTTGATCTCTTGAACCAGATGCACGCAATCTTGATCTGCTCGTAGAGAGGGTAATGAAACTCCCACACGTTCTTCGGCATATTCGTCTATGAGATCATGAACCACTTCGCCAACACGGCTGTAGTCTGCAGTGGAAAGCGAAACCAGTGAGATATCCTCGTGCCCTGTGTTCCGTACCAACTCCTCCGCAAGTTGCTTGAGTTTTGCCGGCGTCTTTTCCCGAACTGGTCGAGTAATCATACCCGCCTGACAAAAACGGCAACCGCGTGTACACCCACGCATGACCTCTAGTGAGATGCGATCGTGCACCACCTCAATAAACGGGATAATTGGCTTAGTTGGGTAATCAAGGGCATCTACATCTTTCACCCACTGTCGCTCAATTACTGCCGGAATACCCGGGATGGTTGCACGGGTTTCTTTAAGGCGTGGCATTACATCATACGGATCTTCCTCACCTGTTGCAGCAAGCCGCTGGGCAAGACGAGCATGTTGTTCCTCGGTGTTTTCGTACACGGGTTCATAGAAACGTGGTACGTAACAACCTGGAATCTTTGCGAATTGTATGAGTAGCTCGTGCCGTGGCTGATTACGATGGGCCTTGAAGGTCTCTGTGATTGCCTCCATAACAGCTTCGGCTTCCCCAATGACGAAAATATCGATAAAGGGAGCCATAGGCTCTGGGTTGAACGTAGCATGACCACCTGCAAATATGATAGGGTAGGGTTTTCCGGACGCTTGAACAATGTCGCGGTCTGTAGAATGTATGGGAATTCCTGCAAGATCGAGCATATTGAGCACATTTGTGAAGGACAACTCAAAGGAGAGCGAGAAGCCAATCAAATCGCACTCTGCAAGCGGAGTTCGGGTTTCAAGAGTAAATAGTGGTACGTCTGCCTCCCGCATGGCATGATCCATATCTGGCCAGGGAGCGTAAACACGTTCCGCGACACAGTCGTCGCGTTTGTTTAACAGGTGGTAGAGAATGCTGCACGCAAGGTTCGACATACCGATTTCGTAGGCATCTGGAAATGCTATGGCGTAGTGCACATCCGCTTGTTCAGGATCCTGTATTATACTGTTCAACTCGCCGCCGGTATACCGAGCGGGCTTTGCTACCAGTGGGAGAATCTCTTCTAGCGCGTCGTCTATTTCCTGTCGATTTAACATGCGTGGGACACCTTATCAAACATGAGGGAGGTAATACATTACTAAGGGTTATTATTGCACGACATCCAAATTGAGGTCAAATCAAAAAAGTTAAAAATTTTTTGGCTAGACTATTGTCAAATTAGACTAACTATTGTATAATAATATTGTAATCGATGATAACACGTTGCGCGGGGGGCGTAACCTAAGATCATTGATGGAGTGTATGGATCGGTTAGCTTGCCTAATTGGTACCAGCACTGTATCCGTAATGTCGGAACGTCATCTGGGGGGATTGACGTTCCGACTTATTTTTTTAGTTCTTCCTAAATTATGCCGTTCCTCTGTTTGTTCGTGCATGACGCTCCATGTTGCGGATTCTTCTATCAAGGCTCCAAATGTAACCAAACCACCTTACTTTGCAATAGCGCAACCTAGCCGTTTCCGATTAGTCCTGTCTAGACCAGAATTGAAAACCTGGGTGGATGTTATTCCAGATTAACTCAGGGTCGTCTGGATATGTGGCTGTTGGAATGTCCGTAATAGCAAGGCAGTCTAGCACCAGTCAACTTGTCTGTTCCAAGCAGACTAGACTCGTTGATCAGCTCGATTCGTAGAACTCTATAAATTGTGAAGAGGATGCGGGCCGCTTTAACACTTACTGACAGTTTTAGAGGAGGGGATTTGCATGCTTTAAGAAGCGATTTGGATTACCATTTGGCGTGAGCTGCACCATATATGGTTCTGCGGCCGTTTCTTTGGAGATCACAGGATGGTAATTGACCTGTTTGAGTGGCGATCGCTACATTGAGCAGGAGTGCAACTGGTGATTAGCTGACTTTACAAGCAAGCCTCAATTGCGGCGGGATGGATTGGGCATTGTCAACCCGCTGATTGAACTTCGGTGAAAACTGTACGGATCCTTACCGATGAGGGGATGTTAATAGACCTATGTCCGATCAAGATCCTCTCGGGTGACTTTATAGCGGTAGTTGAAAAGGACTGAAATCTGGCGCCTCACAAATAGCACGTCGACAAATTGGCCCAGGATCCCAAATGGAAGGTCGTATGCCACCGTATCTGTAATTAATGTGGATCCTGCGTCGATTCCGGAAAATTCGTGCGTGTGACACCAGGACCGAAATGGACCCCTGCCGGGAAGCTGGCAGTCCTGAAAACCACGCGGAAGATCAAATTTGGTAATCTGGGAATGGAGATGAATGGGTAGGAACCCAAATTGCTTTGTAACAATGTGGTACACCGCCCCCTCTGCCATAGGAACTGCGTTGCCCTCGAGGCGGGCGTGCATCGAGGGCGGCGTTAGACGAAATAGGGTATCCACTGTAGAGTGGTACTCTGCAACTGCAGCGTGCGGAGCGTTAACGGTACAGGTAAAGCGAAGAATTGTCATGGAACATCATGCTTCATCTGAAACGGTTTGCGACTCTATTTGGCCAAATTGTAGACCGGTACAATCGCAACATCCTCAGGCTGTTGACTTCCTTGCAGCAGCGACATAAGCCGCACAGTGACCGGAATGCTAAACTGAGTTTCACCACAGTTTTGACACACCTCGGCAGGAACATTTCTGACGAGAGCCGCAGGTGCGTTGCGACCAGGAAGAGTGATGGTCATGACAATTTGTGCGCAGTGTCCGCCACAACTGCACGTAGGTACTGCATCCGCTAATCTAGCGTTATCCCCATTCATTCGAGGGGCTCCTTTGCTTTGCAATAGCCCTGTCACCACGACCGCTGGCGCAGCTGCTAAAGTTGTCCGGCTCGTAACACCATGAGACTGGGTTTAATTGAGGGCACAACCGGCTTACCACTAATTATCACTTATGCAGAATAACTTTCGCACGTACAATAGTACCTGTTCGCGTACGAAGTCAAGAAATCGCGCAATTTTACCTGGTGGTAGCAATATTTGGCCCGCGGCAGCGTAATGAACGCTACGAGCCTGATGTCTGATCTGCGGTAGATAGAGGAGCAGGTCCCACGCGCTCGCTCACTTTTTTCAGTACCTGGTCGATAGAAACGTTTTGGGCTGCTAGCAGTTCGACAATGAGTTGCTGTTGAAATTGCAACTGGTAGAGGATAGCCTCCACCTCCTTCTCAGCCTTCTGATTAATCTCAAAATCGTTCTCAGCTCTCAGTTCCGAGTGTTTGCCCTGCACACTTTGCCCCACCATGATGAGGGGCATTAGCAAAATCTGGATCACATTGCTGATCAAAAGGTAGGCCACGAATGCAGGAAACGGATCGAAGGGGTGAAGGTGAAGCGCGGGAATTTCGGAAGCGAGGATGTTATACCCGCACCACAATATCGTCCATGTGAAAATGAGGAAGAAGAAACCCATGGTACCCACTTTGTCGGTGATCGCGGCTGCCAGCCGATCGAGTGGTGACAACTGATCTTTAAATTGCTGGTTTACGTTTACTGGTTTGGAATGATGCCTGCGCCATGCAGCTAATATTTGTGGACCGTGGAAATCTGATGACTGGTTCATTTTGTCCCTTTACCTGCGAGTTTGTTTCTCGTGCAATCGCAATTCAAATTCTACGATTGTTTAATCAACTCCTCCATTTTGTAGCAGGATATCGTTCTGTAATGCTAGAATTTGTAAAGCGGGAGCTACTTTAGGATTTTCGATTGTGAACACTTCCAAACAGGTCGCAATTGAGGAGGGCTAGAAATGCCTGCATCGCTTTCTTTGTCTGCCGTGCCGGTTGATTTACTTAGTGAGGGAGTTCGTTTTTTGTATAGCCAGGCGTCCGATGCGCTCAAGAAGCTTAGAGAGGCAAAAAAAACTGGTTACTCGCCAGATGATACGGTGGCTGCCGGCCATTCTGATGCTCCACAGGTTTTTGCTGGTGAACTTCAACCGCTGTTGATCCATCTGGGCGCAACCGAAGACCTCGAAGAGGACTTGCGAGAGGTAAGAGCGCATCTCCTGGATTATGCTACCGGATCTGCGACGATTAATCCTGCGGATGCCTATGCACTGGGGCAGGTTTCAGTACTTCGAAACATGATGGAAGCCGTATACGGGCAGAGGATTACGTTTAAGGGTGAACAGGGCCGCGAGCCGTCTGGATCACCTCTTACACAGGACTTCAGGGAGATGAGAAACTCCGGTTGCTTCGATCACGACACCACAGTCTACGACTCGTCAATACCAATTCCGGTCAGCAGACAGAATTAGACGCTAAAAAGCGACTTCCTCCCAGGATCACGTATCACTAGTTTTGTAGTCCTGCGGGAAGTCGCTCACGACCATTTGCTTGCGTATTTAAATCAATCTAACTGGTTGGCTGTTCTGTGAGGAGTGGTAGGCCGCCAAAGCTACTCGCGCGGCCTGTAATCCATCGTTCCCGGTGACTGGAACATCTCCTCCGGCCAAAAGGGCTTCAGCGAAGGCCTGTACCATGTAGTAATCCATGTTACCTCCCCAGTTGAGCCAAGCCGCAGGTTCCGATTTGGACGAGTACCTGATCAGATTCTGGCTGAACATGTCCATGGAAATCGTGCCATTTTCGGTTACCACTTCAAGTGTAACATCCCCCCAAGTTGGGAAACCCGCCGGCCGCGACCAGGATGCATCTAGCGTTCCAAACACACCGGATTTAAATTTCATGGAGATAAAGGAGACGTCGTCAAAGTCTTCGTGTTGTATACCGTTGCTGATTTCGGCGTACACTTCGATGACATCGTCATTCAACAGCCATCTCATAATGTCCGTAACATGCACCGTGTGATCAATGGTTGCGCCGCCGCCACTTAGAGATTTATCGCAGAACCAGCCACCGGGATTGGAGCCGCGGTTTGTACCACGAAATGCTAGTATTGCACCAGCCTTACCACTGTCGATATAGGTCTTCAGCCGCTGAGCGATAGGTGAGTATCGACATGGGAACGCGGTCATAAGCTGCACTCCTGCCTGTTGGCAGCAACTGATCATGGCGCGTGCGTCTTCCTCTGTGGTAGCCAGCGGTTTTTCGCATAGGACATGTTTCCCAGCGTTTGCTGCAAGTTCCACAAAATGGCGATGTTTTGCATTTTCACTACACACCACAACTGCGTCAATAGTGGCATCCCGAACAAGTTCCTCCGGGCTGGTGTAAGCGGTGACTTCAAATCGAGCTGCTTTTTGCTCTGCACGCGATTGAACATCGTCGGCGATGCCAGCAAGAAGCGTTCGAGGATTACTCTTAATCGAATGTGCATAGCCTTCGGCATGCAGGTGGGCGAACGAAATCATGCCGATTTTGAGTGGCTCAACGGCCATTGGCGTATCCTTGGTAATGTGTTTGGCAAAAAGGCAGGGCACCTACTGTTGGGCGTGCCCTTTACTCTGTAGAATATTGGATAATATGTCACAAATATCCTGCACGGAGCAAAAAACGGTGCGAATACTTTTAACAAACGACGATGGTATAAACGCCGCCGGCCTGAACGCGGCACGCCGCGCTTTAGAACGCTGCGGAGACGTGTGGGTGGTAGCACCTGAGAAGCCACGTAGCGCCGCGGGGCATGCTATCACGCTGCACAAGCCGTTACGGATCAATCCCTGGCCCGCGACACCCTCACATAGGTCGTTCTCGGTGAGTGGTACACCCTCTGATTGTGTAACGCTCGGGCATGACGTCATCATGAACGGCGAATGTGATCTCGTGGTGAGCGGTATCAATCACGGTACAAATTTAGGATGGGATCTTACCTACAGCGGTACGGTGTCAGCCGCCATGGAGGGCGCTGTAATTGGGCTACCGTCCATTGCCATTTCTCAGGAGGTTGTACCGGGGCATACAGCCGAACTAAAACACGATTTTGAGATTGCGAGCAGCATTCTTGTAATGCTGGTGGAGAAGCTGTTAGATGATCCACTCCCATCATTCACGCTGTTAAACGTAAATGTACCTTTTGGTGCGGTACCTGATCAATTCCGGGTGACGAGCCAGGGCACTCGAGTCTATCTCGACAGATTCGCGGAACGATTCGATCCATCAGGACGGCCGTATTATTGGATCACCGGCCATCCTGCACATGACGAGGATCACCGTGATACGGACGTGAACTGCCTGAAAAAGGGGCTCACATCTGTTACGCCCGTTCAATTGGATATGACCGCGTACCACCTTATAGAGCAAGTAAAAGGCTGGCAACCCGGTTAAGTTGCCAGCCAGCCAAACTACCCTCAGTAATTTTATGCAGCCTGACTAGAGAGCGCCTCTTTCGCAAGTTCCAAATTATGAAGGGCTTCGCTATGCTCCGGATTGTGGTTCAATTCTTCACCGTAAGCAAGCACTGCCGCATCGTACTGCCCTGATTGAAACAGGCAGTTACCAAGCACAAAAAATCCAGAGGGTCGTTCTGGTTCCACTTGCAGCCCTGCTAGATACGTCTCGGCAGCCTTGGGATAATAGCCCAGCTGGTACAGCAGGTCGCCCGCATTAAAGTAGGCATTACCATAATCTGGCCGCAGTTTTATTGCCTCGGTGTATGCGTCAACGGCTGGGCCGAAAGCCTGCATTGCTGTAAGCACCCGACCAACGTTAACAAGCAGTTCCGCATTCGGACCCGTAAGGTCGGCTACTTCACTCCATGCATTCAGAGCCTCCTGCCAGTTTCCGAGATGTTCCTGGCAAATTGCTATATTGCAGAGGATGGTTCCATTTTCTGGCTGCATTTGCTGCAGTTGTCGATAGTGGGTAAGTGCCTGCTGCCAATTTTCCAACGCGAACAGAATGTCGGTATACCGTTCCAGGGCCTTTTCATGTCCGGGGGAGAGTTCCAGTATGCGGTTCAAAAGATCGCCGGCCTCATTCAAATTCCCCATGTCGCTATGGCAGACGGCGGCAAGGTACATCGGCTCGGTCCATTGGGGTTGAAGCGCAAGTGCTTTGTCGCACATATCTATCGCAGCCCCGTCCTCTCCAAGCCCCTTTAGCGCAAGGGCCATACCAAACATCGCCTTGTAGCTGGATAGGCCGGCGTCACCACTGATATCGGAATACTTGCGAGAAGACTCATCCGATACCAACGCTTTGTCGAATGCAGCTCGCGCCGCAGCGTAATCACCTAGATTAAGGTGGCAGTATCCCGCCGCGAACCCCAGGCCCGGGTGCCGCAAGCCGCGCGCCTCGGCCTCGCGGCAAACGGACAGTCCTTCGTCAGAGCGTTCCAGCCGGTGAAGTGCGGTTGCCCATTCCACATAGAGTAACGCAGTGTATTCCTCGTCTGGATTGACGCCGCTGGCTGCTTCTCTGAAATAGCGCTCTGCATTCGGCATGTCTCCGGCGGTGAAATAGGCGTTTGCCAGGTTGAAGAGTTGAAATGACTTTAACCACTCTTCAGGGCATTCGTCCACTTCTCGATGAAGCATGCTGATAAACCGTTGATGCTTATTGCGTAACGACATGACTTCACCAGCGTAGCCAAAGTGATCAATCTCTAAAGCCGCGTCATGAACGCAAGCGAAGCCCATATTATGAATAGATTGCAGGTTCTGCTCGTGCACTCGACCCCTGAACTCTACACCGGGGAGGTTTCTGAATAGGCGGCATGCATGATGGAATGCACGTTCACCGCCCTCATGGCGGTAGGGGTGCGAGAGCCAGTTGCATATACGCACCATGTACGCACCAACATCTGGCTTCGTCGACTCCACAATTCGACGCAGTTCAGCAGCGGACCCCGGGCTGAGTTCCTCGTCTGCATCTAGCCAGAGAGCCCAGTTTCCGGTTGCATGTTGCAATGAGACATTTCTCGCTGCAGCGAAGTCATCTTTCCACGGTATATTGACTACCTTCGCACCAAACTCACGGGCAATCTCAATCGTCGCATCTGTAGAACCAGTATCCACCACAACAATTTCATCGACACCACCCTGAACGCTTTCTAGACAATTCCTCAGGAAACGTTCCTCGTTTTTAGCGATCATGCAAAGTGAAATACGGATTCTAGAGTCGCCCGCGTCGGCATTTAAGGCGTGATCTGCTTTTCGATACGCTCCCATAAGGGCGTTGTACTCTGGGGTGTTACGTACCGCGGCGCGTCGTTTGTGTGGAACCGATTTCAACATAGAACGTGATTCCTGTAGTATCACCTGCATCGCACGTTCCACGAGGCGGCGTACCTCCTTATCACCGGGTGTTACTGCCAGAGCACCCAGGCCATGCTCTATCGCCTCAATAGTGTTTCCCATTTCCAGAAGCACGAAGCCAAGATTATGGTGCAAATCTCGAGATCCGGGTGCGGCCTCCAGACCCTGCCGTAGAACTCGCTCGGCCTCTGCAGGTTTACGGCTTTTGAAGAGAGAAACACCGAGAGCACTTGTGACATCTACATCGGTGGGATCTTCATCGTGAAGTTGAAAGAGCTGTTCTACAACTTGTGATGAACACGTACCACGTGCCGCCTGAATGCATTCTCGTTTTCGTACCGCGAACGCTGGAAGCTCGGAGAGCGCATCCCCTAGAGTGAGCCCCTGAAGCCCAAAAGGAAGTACAAAATCGCTAACGCTAGCCTTAGAGGTTAGTTCTAGCTCGCGGAGAGCCTTCAACCGTTGCACAACAACATTAGCCGCGTGTTGCCATGTGTGATTGGTGTGCATTACGGCAGCAGCTGCAATGCCTTTAGCCCGTGCTTCATCGCGATGGGTGTGTACTCGGCGTAACAAATCTGTTAGCGCATCCACGTCAGGTTCCGCCCAGAAAGGCGGTGCTACGGTCTCGATATCGCCAATGCGTGACTGGCCCAGGCGCACCACATTGGCTGGTATAAGGTATGAGGTTTCGGCACTTGCAAAATCTAGGGCTGCCCCAAAATCGGTGATGATGGTGGGAAGTCCACAAGCCATTGCTTCCGCGATGGGCAGGCCGTACCCCTCACCTCGATAGGGATGAACGAGGCAGCTGCTTGCTCGGTAGAGACCGATCATTTCAGTCTGACTGAGATCTGCGTCGAGGTAGACTATTGGCGCAGATCTGCCGGACGCACTGAGTGTCTTGATCTGCTCACCTAAACCCTGTCCGGCATAGAAGCTGTTCGAGCCGAAGTCCTTTACGATGAGCACAACGTTGTCTTCGGGCTGGAATGCCTGCTGCCATGCCTTGACCAGCACGTCTGCCCCTTTTCGCGAAATTGTGCCACCAACAAAAAGAAACACCGTGGCGTCCTCGGCTATTCTGCCGAATCGCGTGTCGTTGCAGATATCTAAAGCTGGAGCATCGGGCGTAAACCTGTCCGGATTAATGCCGTTTGGCACTACTAAGACCTGGTTGTCTGGTATTCCTGCGCGCAGGTATGTTTCCTTTACAAACCTGGAGGGCACCCACATCTCTGCTACGTTTCGCCTGATGGGGTCAACCCAGCTTTTTGGAAGTTCACCAAACTCCCACGGCTGAATCATGACAAGTTTGCCGCTAGACGGTTTCTGGAAGTTAGGCGGCCAGAAGTGTCTTACAGTAATGTCTGCAACACCATCAGCAGAATAGTATTGAGCAAGCCGTGAAACCTCTGGTGTATTGTCCCACCCAAACTGGGCAGGTTCTGTCTGGTCGACTCGAAGGTCGTATTCACCTTGAAAGCCGGCGTTGTCTAGCAGTGCGCTAGTTAACTCTCTGTTCACAAGCGCAAGACTGTGGTGCGAACAAAACGCACCACTCCATGTTATCCGTCTCTTTTTGGTTGAAAGGTGCAGCGGCATAATTAACCCTCCTTGTTCCGTTACGCGGCCACGGTTTGGTTGACTGTTGTGTTCGATACAATCGGTACATTCTGGAATTCTGCAAGCGTAATGTCTATCGCGGAGAGTGCAGGCGTTCTAACAACCAGGCTGCATCCGCTAAATAACTTCCACCGATCGGCAGGTGCTATTGGCTGTGTTATAACCAGAATGTGCGGCAGTGTGCCGGAAGCACCATTACACCTTACAAGTTCTGCAATTGCGCTGTGAATAGCACTTTCACTTATTTCGGGACGCGCTTCTGCGCGAAGGAGCAGCATTGCGTTATCGCCTCCGTTGGTTTCCTGCAGATACTTCACTATTGGGTCGTGCCAATGTTGAGGCGTTTCAAATCCAATGAACATGAGGTGTTTGGGGATTTGCTGTTGGTTGGCTTGCTTTTCTACCTGTGCGAGAGCGCCCTGCAATTGCTCAAGTGCATTGTGGGTGTGTTGGTAGACAGGTATCGCCTGTATCATCGCATTCCATTCGTCTAGTAACTCGCGCGCTAACCGAGTATCCTGGGTCTCAAGTGCAAGCATTACCGCATCGGTACGACACTGCCAATTGAATGGATTGACCTCCAATGCCCGAGTGAACGCCGCCATGCCGTCCGCCGCCAGTCCTAGCGCGCGCATACACCTACCACACAGATAGTGTAACTTTGCGCTGCGGGGTAACAGGTTAGATGCTTCGCGAGCACTAAACAAGGCGCCGCGAAGGTTGCCGTCGACGAGGAATCTTTCTGCAATAATCGCAAGTAGCCGCGCCCTCATTAGCCCGGTAAGTGCCTTTGAGAGTGAATCTGGATCGTCTGCGTGATCGAGCCATGTTTCGTCTTCAACCACATCGAACTCATCCATGGTGCGCGGCATCAATGGCGGATAACACCCATTGAACAGTGGTTTGTGTGTTTGCCTGAGCTTATCCTCTACCAATATGATCTCTTCCAGATTATTAACAGCTAGCGCAGAAGCAGCCCATACAAGCGCACATTCAGTTGACAACGGATGGTTTGCGGCCAGTTCTCTTGCACCGTTGAGAGATTCTGTGAGTAGCTTGCTTTGGTCAGACGGGGATTGAGCGAAACGTGCCCACTCACAGAGAACTCTACAATTCAACAGCCTGTATTCCTCCGTGTTGACCCTGTCGCACAGTTGGTACGCTAGGGGAATGGACGCAGGTGTGAGACAGGTTAGCCACTGTTTGGCAACGTTGATGGTTTTGTCTGCTTTTTCGTCTAATAGGGACCGACCTGATTTTTGCGGTGCCTGTTGCCATGACAAATACTCAGGTAGAATCCTGTCTAACAATCTTCGAAGATGGTCTGCATAACTGTGGTTAGTAACCAACTGGTGGCCAGCTTCTGCAATTTCTTCGCGTTCCCGTGCATTGGCAGGATCAAGATAATAGTGTAGTAGAGGTTCAAGGTTGTCTGCAGTATATTCGACATGGGTCTTACGGTTGACAAACACCGTAGAAAGTTCGGTATTCCCAATCTCGTTAAAAGTAAGCGCGCCGCAGGCGGGACCCTCAAATGCGCGCATGTTAGCTTCGCCCCGAATGCTGTGGTTAAACACGATTTTCGCACGGTTCATGAGTGCGGTGTATTCCGAACCGTATACTCCTGTTGCAATGACGACCTTGTATTGAGACGAGAGTCGCGCGATGCGAGCCAACAACGGAGCACGACGGTATTGAACGTCGTGATTCAAATTACCAATGAGCAATATGTCGATGTCCCGCTCTTTCGAACTCGGCGGATTGGTCAAGAGATGAGTGGTTGGATGTTGTGCCCAAAGTAACGAAGTCGCAGCAGGTTGTAGACCGTGTTTCTTTAAAATCGTACTACCTGGCCGATCGGATATCCAGAGGTCGAACATGCCTTTTACTGCATGGATCGCACGCCCACCAAGGTTCCAGTCTCCAAAGACGCCCACGGTAAAGCATTCAGCATGCTCGATACCCAATGGGAGTGGGTTGTATTCAACCGACCAGTGAATGTATAAATCTGGTGGCCCGCCGGGGCAGGCAGCCGAAATATCGTTCCACGACATATCTGGCGACCACTTTAGGTGACCGGTATTGTGATCGAAGAACAAAAAGTCGTGGTCGTAGCCGCTTAGCCGACGGTGCTGCAGAATTTGTGGTATGTGGTTAGCAAATCCCAATAATATGCGCATTTTAGACCGCTAAACCAGCCTTTCTATCTCGCAGGCAATAATCTCTGCTACCCTTTTGGGACTGAAGTGCTGTTCGATATAATCTCGGCCCGCCAAGCCTTTGAGCCTTGCATTCTCTCTGTCATTAAACGCCTGCTGCATCAGGAGTTTGAGATGGGACAAGGAAGGCTGTGCCCAGCGATGCCCGCTAAACGTGGGTGTTTCGCGTGCTGCGGCCGGGCAGACATCCACAAGATCATAATCGAGCGGGTAGGCGTTTTCGCTATTTACAAATGCTGTTATACCGCTCCAGTTTGTGGCTATCACAGGTGTTCCGCATGCCATCGACTCAAAGAACGGCCTGCCCCAACCTTCGCCGTGCGTAGGTAATACGTAACAATCCGCGGAACGATAAAGTGCAGGCATAAAGGCATCAGGCACGCTTGCATCCTGCAATACGATGTCGGCAATGCTGTTGGTGTCGAGGTGAAGTTTGTGGGTTATGAAATTGGCGGCCTCACTCAATAAATCTGAGGAAGATTTACCGGCTGAGGAATGAACTTGAAGAATCAGCGCTACGTCATCCTTCGCCGTAAAAGACTCCAGATATGCCTGCAAGAGGATATCCCAGCCTTTTCGAAGGCTCCAGTCAAACACTGCAAGGAAGTTGTAACCCCGTGCGCCACTAATGTGCATCCTGTCGCCGAGTGGCGTGAATTGCTGAAGATTAATTGTTCCTGGTACGATTCTTAGTTTATCGGGCAACACTCCAGCCGCCTCAAATGTGTCACGATTGAACTGGGATGGGACCCATATCGCATCCATTAAGTTGCACTTATCGGCCCAGCCTTCTGGGAGGCGGTCTGTTTCAAACATGGTCCGTCCAATGTTAGCCTTGGCATGCGGGTCTGGTTGAAATAACCTGCCGAGCATATGAGAAATCTTAATATGGCCCGGCCTAACAGGTTGCTGTTGAAGTTCCTGAAGAATAGTTCGGTGTTCAGGCGAAAGCCCTGCGCTTTCACTACTCCAGCGCAATTCACTTACATTCGGCCGGTGGCCTTCATCGTACAGAGCAAATAGGAAATTTCGCGCCTCATCAGCGTATCCGCTTGGATCATAAAGTGGTGCCTGCCACACTACTGGAACAGATGCAATACACCCGGCGGATTTATCGTCGTTGGTGAGATCCACCACTGATGAAGGAAATGGGTTTGGCATGCCTGCGGCAGTAGCGGCCGCAATGATCTGCTGTTTCAGGTTTAGTACTTCGGACTTTTCATCAGTAGTATGTGCACATCGCTCGGCCGCTAATAACTCAGCAGCAGCAACAGATGGCAGGCCATACCGCAACATGTCTGTGGCATACTCCAGTCCACCCCTCACTGCATCGTGGTCACTTGCGAGGTAGTCGTAGTCGCAGTCTGGATCATCGTCCACGGTAACCGTGAACGGCAGTGCCTCACTCCACGTAACCTGGCTCGTAGTTAGGTTACGAAACGTTACCTCAAAAGCTCGCCTAATAAATTCGTATCTATACAGAAGGTAGACGATGGAACTTCTAAATGGCGACACAACAAAGGTACGGCGCTTGAAGTTCAATACCCTCGTTTCCTCGTTCCACGTGACGAGCCACCGGTGAGTTGGATGACCATACACGGTTTCCCAAAGGACGTTGGGAGTTTCAAGAAACCCTTTTTTAGCAATGCGCTGAAGCTCTGCGCATGCCCGTTCGGGATGTTCTACATGTTCCAGTACCATTCTACAACAGGCAACGTCGAAGGCGTGGTGCTTAAATGGCAGCTGTTGAGCGTCGGCGCAGATGAGAGGCCGATCTCTTCGGATGGTGTTTCCCTGGCGGTGAACGCCTTCGAGAATATCAAAGTCTACACTTACATCTGCACGTTCCAGAGGACGTTGTCCGCCGCCGATATCAACTACGCGGTCCTTAAGTTGTATTTCCAGGTCCTGCGCAAGGCGCCGATCGTAGCCTACAAACGCGTAGTACACCTTGCCACCGAAGTTCGATGCGATATCATACTGTTCGTCTGGGCTTGGTGGCAGCAGAACGAGAGAGGGCCATACGCCGTGCTGTTGCGGAAGAGCCGCGTTCCGGGCAAAATCGATCTTCCCCGGCTCAAGCTGGCTTGCTTTTCTAAAGTGCGATCTGGCTTCGGCAAACCGGTTCATAAGCCACAGCGCACAGGCGTGGGTGTTATGGGCGATTGCACTTGCTGGTGCCGCATCTAATGCGAGCTTGCTGTAAAAATGAATGACATCACCCGGAACTCCTCCAATGCGCAGTGCGCAAATTGCATAATCTAGGCAAGCCTCCGAGAACTCAGCATGTGACTCTGGGTTATATGCCTCTGGATTATTTGTACAGGATACCGTTAGGCAGTCGCTCCACTCTGTTTGAATGCGTGAAACATTCCTAAAATCGTAATCCCACCTTCGTCGAAATTCTGGATCGCTGTAGTACGCGCCGATGAGCGCATGCTTTAGTGGCACGCGTACAAATGGGCGTTGGGTTAACGAGATTGTAGTGGTGCCCTCTAACGTGCTCGACGAGGACTTAACAATCCACGCTTGACTTGGAGAAGCTCCTAGAAGAGCCGATATCTCGCTTTCGCATTCAAGAAAGCCTCGCTTTGCAATACGATTGAGTTCCTTTACCAGCTCCTCAGGCCGTGCCGTACATTCCAAAACGCCACGAACTATCACAACGTCAAATTCGTGGTTTTTATATTTACTCAACACGGACTCGGGTGTTACTACTGTGGGAGAGAGGAACTCGTGGTGATGTTGGGCAAAGGGAAGCGCTGTGCTGCCCTTAAATAGATCCAGAACCCGAGTTCCCTGGGTGATTCGAAGCTGATCTCGCAGAAGATCCGGCTCAAGAGTTGAGTAGTTTTTCCCGTTAAAGTTAGTGGGTATGTTGGTTGAGAAAGCCGCAGAATTATCAATGTTGGGCTTGTCACGGAAATCTAGGTGTTGAACTGGCAAAGCTGCGGGATATGCAGACATGGGCGTTTCCTGGCCTGGAATGGCGAACGTAAAGTGAATATTCTGGTAATTTTATCGGGTTTTCACCAGCCAAAATTCAGATTAAAATCCCACTTCGCCCGCATCAATACCGGTTTGTAGCCGCCACACCTCATCCGCAGGGTTACTGTGTCCGAAAATTCCTGCCGGAGTTAAATACATGGCTACAATGGAAGCAATTGGGAATCTGAACGCAATACAACGTGATGTCATTCGCGAGATCGGTAATATCGGGGCTGGTAATGCTGTAACTGCCCTGGCGACAATGCTCAATGACAAGATTGAAATGTCTATCCCCACTGTAGGGTTGATGAAGCTGTCAGAATTCACCAACATGGTGGGCGGGCCTGAAACAGTGTCGGTTTGCGTCTACCTGCCGGTCGATGGCGAGGCACCGGGGCATGTTGCCTTTTTTACCCCAGAACTCGGCGCGCACACCCTTGCGAACAGGCTTCTTGGTCGCGACATGTCTGAATGTGATGAATTCGATGACATGGCATGCTCCGCGCTAATGGAGGTTGGTAACATTCTCGCGTCATCCTACCTCGTTGCACTCTGTGAACTAACTGGCCTAAACTTGCTGTCATCTCCTCCCGCGTTGGCGATAGACTATACAGCCGCGATTCTGGACTCACTCGCTGGTTACCTTGCTTATACCGAAGCTGATGAGGACCAGGCGATAACCATACTTACGCAGATTCAGGGCTGTGAGCACCTGATTGAAGGCATGTTTCTGTATATTCCTACGGCAGGTAGTATGCGAACCATGCTGCGTGCCCTAAATATGGAAGGATAAAAGTGGACCAGACACAGATGGTAGGAATGGCCGAAATGGCAATTACCTGCTCGGCCGGAGGGATGCTGATGGCTCTTGGTCTGGGCAGTTGCGTGGGGGTCTGCGTTTATGACTATCAAAAAAAGATTGCAGGGTTAGCGCATGTCGTTTTACCTGCCAGTGGCGGGCAGTGTGGCGCGGATGGTAAATATGCCGATACAGCAATACCAGCGCTGGTGAAGGCTATGGCTGCCGCCGGCGCTAATGAACGTTCATTACGATTTGCAATCGTTGGGGGAGCCCAACTTTTTGTAGGAGCTTCGACCGGAGCTCGCTTAGACATCGGACCACGAAATGTGGAAGCAGTGATTACACAACTGAAGGCACGAAACGCACTCCTGGTGGCTCAGGAAACCGGCGGTAACTCCGGCAGAACGGTGACGGTGTTTGGTGATGGTCGGGTACGGCTTCGTACCTTAGGTAAGACCGAACGCGACCTTGTACACCTGGGTGGTACAAACGCAGATCGAGGCAGTACCGGACTAGCCGTTGGGGTACATATTGCAGCAGCATAACGACCCGTTGAGAGGCAGCATGAATGGATAGTGATCGCAAAATTGAGACCCAGTATACCGGCGCAGTGAATTCAGCGTCGGTCGACAGTAGCCTAGAAACGCCCGACTATGTCTGGTTTAAGCAGGCCATGCTTAAAAAAAGCGGCATCGATTTGAACCAGTATAAGCAGGCACAAATGCACAGGCGGCTTATGGGCCTCGTCGAAAGGTTAGGCTGTAGAGATTTCAAGGAGTATTTCGACCGCTTGGAAGCGAAGCCTGAGGAGTATGCTATTTTCCTCGATCGCATGACTATCAACGTCTCTGAGCTATTTCGTAATCCAGAAAAGTGGCGAGAGCTAGAGGAAGTGATCCTACCGGAAATGCTGAAAGGGAAACGGCCACTTAAGGTGTGGAGTGCGGGCTGTTCGTATGGGGCGGAGCCGTACACACTTGCGATTATCCTGGACAAACTTTCACCCGGTGTGAAGCATACAATTGATGCCACAGATCTTGACAGAACGATATTGGAACGTGCCAAGGCTGGAAGGTTTACTCAGGTGGATATCAAGCAGATAAAACCAGCGGAAATCGCCAGGTATTTCAACGAAACCCCCAGCTCGGGCGGAATGGCGGATCTGGAGATGCGATTTGAGGTGAAGGAGGAAATTCGCCGTAGGGTCAATTTCCAACAACAGAACCTTCTTGCAGATCGGTTCAGCGAGGGCTACGATCTCATTTGCTGCAGAAACGTGGTGATTTACTTTACTGACGATGCAAAGGACAAACTTTACAAAAGATTTGCTTCATCACTAAAGCCATCTGGAGTGCTGTTTGTGGGTGGCACCGAACGGATATTTGGTTATCAGGACATTGGATTTACAATGCCGGTGCCATTCTTCTACCGCAGAACCGGATCTGCAAATGCGGTAGCAGCTTAGGAGACTGGGGATTGCAAGGAAACTTTACAGCGCTAACTATCCGGTAGTTGCTGAAATCAATGGTTTGCTATACATGTCTGGTTTGATAATAACATCGGCGAACACTGCAAATGTTCTTCAGGAGGCAAGGACTACAATGGCCAAGCGAGTTTTAATTACGGATGATGCTCTATTTATGCGAGTAACACTTAAGAATATACTGGAAAAGGGTGGCTATGAGGTTGCCGGAGAGGCTTCTAATGGCCGCGAGTCGGTTGAAATGTACCAGCAAGTGAAGCCAGACCTGGTTACTATGGATATTACCATGCCTGAGCTAGACGGCATATCGGCCGTACGTGAGATCAAAAAGACCGATCCTAACGCCAATATCATCATGTGTACGGCGATGGGGCAAAAGCAGATGGTGCTGGAGGCGGTAGCCGCCGGGGCCAAAGACTTCATCGTTAAGCCGTTTCAACCTGACAAAGTTATTGAGGCACTGCAGAAAATCATAGGCTGAAAGGTAGGACGCTGCCGTGCTGCAACTGGAGGCACGGTTCAAGGAGTGAGAAAAAGGCATGAAAGTTCAGTATATAAATCCGTTTGTGGATGCGTCCTTCAAAGTCATTGAAATGGTATTGAACATGAAGGTAGAAAAGGGGCAACTCGCTATGCGCCCCGCCGTATTCACTTCGCAACAGTGTAACATTATTACCGGAGTAACGGGCAAAGTTGAAGGCCAGGTGATGTATGGCATGAGTCTTATCACGGCTGACAAGGTGGCTTCTCAGATGCTTGGTCAGCCAGTAAGAACGTTTGATCAGCTAGCAGCCAGTGCCATTGCGGAGCTCGGGAACATGATTACGGGAAACGCTTCCGTACTTCTCTCGGAGGCCGGGTATTCGTGCGACATCACGCCGCCTTCAATCATCCGTGGCACCAACGTGAAGATGTCGACGTTGAATATACCTGCCCTTGTAGTTCCGTTATGTATAGACCTGGGCGAAATTGAACTGACCGTTAGTCTTCAGGAGAGATAACCGTTCGTTTCGGGAGGCGCAAGCCTCCCGGTAGGGCTAATGGCCAGACCACATGTCTAGCTGGGTTCCCATCCCTTGCTCCAGTGCCTTATGGTAGACGACCGAGGCAGTAGCGATATCCTCGAGAGCGACGCCCAACGACTTAAACAGGGTAATCTGAGTGCTGTCAGAACGGCCGACGTGCTGGCCGGCGGCGATGTTCGATATCTCGACCACCTGCTCCCATCGAAATATTCCTTTTTGAAGTGGATGGAGGAAATCCCCGGACTCAAGTTTACATTGTTCAATCGACTCAACCACGATAAGATCTGCCATTTTAACCACATCATCATCCAGCTCGCGCCGGATGAGCATATTCCCGCCCACAGCGTTGATGTGGGTGCCGGGCATCAACCAGGCGCCTTTTAGAACCGGTTGAAGAGAGTTTGTAGCCGTGATGATGACGTCTTGACCCTCTGCACAGGCCTGAGGATCATCACAGGCGCAAACGTCCACTCCCAATCGTTTGGTCATGCGTTGCGCAAATGCAGTACGCTTGTCAGCTTTGCGGCTGTACACCTTCACGGATGCAACTCGTCTTACTGCACAAATTGCCTCAAGCTGCGTTTCAGCCTGCCAACCGCTTCCATATATCCCTACCTTCAAGTCGGCTTCCCGCCGTGCAAGGTACTTTGCTGCAACTCCAGCCGTAGCTCCTGTCCGGATCTGGCCGAGCTTATCTGCTTCAATAATCGCTAGCAAATTGCCATTTGCAGCGCAATAGAGCATTACAACGAACCTCGTGCGCGGAGAAAATGAGGCGTAAGTTTTTATGCCAAATACATTTAGCCCCATGTCTGCAGCTTCCATCGTGTGAAACGTACCTGCCGGCAAATGCATCCGACGACGGGGGTGTAGGGTAACCTCGCCCATTGCCTGCCGTGCGAATGCACCTTCAACCGCCTGAATTGCCTCTTCAATGCTCAGCAGGTCTGTTACATGCTGTTCTGTTAGGTAGAGTGTCATATTACTTACCTTTCACATGAATCCCAATATCCACACCATATCAGTCCATTGTTCGTTGCCGATTGGTGTTTCTGTGTTGGTGCCATTATCGTCAAACGTCCACCAGGCAGAGACGGAGAAGGTTTGGTCGATCATTTTCTCGGGTGCCAGCACCATAACCCGTACGAAGCAGCTTGAACGGGGGTATGGGAGCCACGGCGCCAGTGGAGTCGCGCAGTACGAATTCCGATAGTACAGCGGCACCAGTAGGGGTGATAAGTTCTACGGTTCGAATGTCGTCGTTCCATCGGAAGCCGTGCAGTAGATCTAGTGTAGCCGGCGCAGGGGTAGGAATGAGTCCATGCTGGCACTTTACCCAACCACGAGCATATGGCAACGAAGAGCATATCAAGCTGTCGATTCCAAGCATTTCAAATCCCAGGCATGCTCCTACAATATCAGCGATGGCATCATCAGCGCCCACTTCGTGGAAGTGAATCCGATTGCGGTCGATCCCATGAATCCTGGCTTCCGCATCCGCTATGCGGGTGAATACCCCTTCAGCACGTCGTCGGGCAACTTCAGAAATGTTGGACGCTGCTAGAAGATCCAGAATATCGCAAAGGTGCGTTCCGTGACCGGAACTGCATCCAGAGATTTCGATATTCACCTTTTTGCCGGTGATGCTCGATTTTTGCACCGTACTAATGGTGACAGTAAATCTCTCTGCACCAACCTTGTGAAGTTCGTTTAACCATGCTTGCTCGTCCAGACCCAGATCCAATAGAGCACCCAGAATCATATCACCGCTAATACCACTAAAGCAATCGGCATATATTGTTCGCATCTAGGTGTTGGCCTCCGAGTACTGGTTCTGGGTCTGTAAGAAAAACTCGATTGCTCTTTTACCTTCTTCCCCTAGAGACATTGAGTACTCATTAACGTACAACTGGATATGCGACTCGATGACACCAGGCGTGAGGTCCTGCGCATAGGTACGGC
This sequence comes from bacterium, assembly GCA_021777995.1. Classification (GTDB taxonomy): domain Bacteria; phylum Armatimonadota; class Chthonomonadetes; order Chthonomonadales; family Chthonomonadaceae; genus JAJZFK01. The sequence continues at coordinate 13,376 of JAJYCW010000010.1, read as the reverse complement.
AGAGCGTAAACGCTTCATTGTAGTGAGTATTGGCCCATGCCAGGCTATTGCGCACTATGTCAGTCATCAATTCTGGCTCTATAGAGCTGGGTTTCACCACCAGAGCTCCCAAAGGAATTGGGTAACCGGTGCTCTGCTCCCAAAATTCGCCGAGGTCCTCAATCAATCGAAGCCCGTCAGCTTGATATGTGAATCGCTTTTCGTGAATAACGACGCCTTGGGAGTTCCAATTTGAACATAGCTCCGCATATAACTTATCAAACGGTAGATACGATATTGGAATGGAAACGGGCGACAGGTCGCTGTTGTGGTGATTGGCATAAAACCGCAGTAGAAAATTTGCTGTAGTGTTTCTGCCCGGCGAAAGTGTAACCTTCGCACGGTTCCATTTTCCCTGCTGAGAAAGCAATAGTGGCCCTACACCACGCCCAAGTGCGCCGCCACAGGGAAGCATCGTAAATGGGGGTGTACAAGCCGGCAGTGCTGCAGCGCTAATCTTCGCCGCGTCGAGGCAGCCTGATTGGACGTCCTGGTTCAGATTCTCCACGTCTTTAAACTGCGGTAGGAAGTTGTAACCGTGTAGATCGATCTGTTTTAATAATAAGCCGCTAAAGATAAACACGTCATTGGGGCATGGCGAAATACCCAGCACAATGTCGGTCATTGGTATCAGTATCCTTGTTAAATTTCTTGACGCCTATTCGATCTCGGTTGTGCAAACCTACTTAGTATACAAAGCTTAGAGAGGCAGCGCTGCATGCTTAGCAGTGCGCCCATTCTGTTAATAAAGTGAACAAGGAATTACATCTATTTGTAAAGAATATTACACAAACATCTTCACGGAATGATGTAATCCTATTCGGTTATAGCACGAGAGAATACTATGCCATCGTTTTCGAAGGATATATTGCATGACGCATCTTCCGGAAATGCGCACCAAATGGTTTCTGCACGACCTAAGGCGGTAACGTGGCGAAGTATTTTAATAAGCCTTTTGATTCTACCATTAAATGATTACTGGCAGGTTCAGATGGAAATTGTGCGTTACTCCGCGCACCCCAGTACCATCTCGCTCTTCTTTAATGCCGTTTTCATTCTCCTGGTAATCACTTGCATTAACGAATTAGTTAGACGCATTTCACCTAGATATTGCCTAGAACGTGGCGAACTATTACTCATCTATGGCATTGTGTGTATAGGTACAGCGGTGGTTGGACATGATACCCTGGAAGTATTCGTGCCGATGCTTACCTATGCATTTCGTCATGCCACAACAAGTAATAACTGGGCAAACATTATTATTCCGCACCTAAAAAAGCCTCTGTTCATAAGTAATCCTGCAATATACCGGTCGTATTACATGGGCAACGACACGATATGGCGTATGAAGTATGTTATGGCCTGGCTACCAGTAACGCTCATATGGACTGCCTTCATCACCACATTGCTGTTCGTCATGCTCTGTATTAACGCGATATTGCGTAAACAGTGGACAGATAGCGAGCGGCTAACATACCCAATAGTCCAATTACCCTTACAAATAACCAGCGAGGGGGCATTTTTAAGAGGAGGGTTGTTTCGAAATCGACTATTCTGGCTGGGTTTTCTCGTCGCCGGTACGATCGACATGGTTAATAGCCTCAACTACTATTATCCAAGCATCCCAACCATCTTAACCCCTGGCTTTGGCCAGAGCTTCCTGGACATATCCATTTACTTCACTCACAAACCCTGGAATGCTATTGGCTGGACACCGGTGTCGTTTTACCCTTTTATGGTGGGATTAGGAATGTTTATGCCTCTAGACTTCCTCTTCTCAATGGTCTTCTTTTACTGGTTTTGGAAGATGCAGCATGTCTTGGCAGCAGCAATGGCATGGGACCGAACACCCGACTTTCCGTATACAGAAAACCAGTCGTTTGGGGCATACCTGTCGTTCTGTTTCTATTCGATATGGCTCAGTCGAAGTTACATCAAGGACGTATACAATAAAGTGCTTGGCAGGCCCTCCCGTCTGGATGACTCGCTGGAGCCTATGAGGTACCGTTCTGCAGTAGCGGGAATTTTCCTGGGGGTCACCGCCTTAGTGGCCTTTTCGGCCTATCTAGGCATGACCTGGTGGGTTGGCATAATCTTCTTTATTATGTACTTTGCGCTCGCTTTAGCTATTACTCGTATGAGGGCGGAATTGGGTACTCCAATCAATGATCTGCATTTCACCGGTCCAGATCAGGTTATGACGCGCATAGTTGGTAGCAAGGAATTTAACACAAATACGCTTACGGCATTTTCAATTTATTTCTTTTTCAATCGTGCATATCGGGGTCACCCTATGCCCATACAGTTGGAAAACTACAAGCTTGCCGAACAGACCCGTACAGATTATCGAAAGTGGCACTGGGCAATGATAATCCTGGGCGGTGCGGCTGTTTTTATTGGCTTCTGGACTATCTTGCAACTCATGTATAGCTATGGGGCTGAGGCAAAGTCCGCTATGACTTTTGGACCAGAATCCTATAATCAGCTGCAATCCTGGATTAGCAGTCCGACCCACGCTCAATTTGGGCAGCTGATGGCACTGTGCGCTGGCCTGGGATTTGCGGCATTTCTGCAATGGATGCGGATACAGTTTCCGTGGTGGCCCTTCCACCCGCTTGCCTACGCCGTGTCGTCTTCCTATGAGATTAATCTGGTATGGGGACCTCTCCTGATTGCCTGGGTATGCAAGTCACTCATTCTTCGCTATGGGGGACGGGGTGGCTTTCAACGCGCTCTTCCTTTTTTTATGGGGCTAATGCTGGGTCAGTTTGTAGTGGGAAGCCTCTGGAATATATATGGCATTATGAGAGGATTGCCAACGTACCAGTTCTGGCAGTGAGTAGGTACGTGGTCAACAACCAAGGCATGTACTACTTATCCGCTACCAGCTCTGTAAGTACGTCATGTTGTATCCGTAAACCACTAGCTTGTGGTTGAACGTTTCACTGTGCCGGGTTCCCACAGCCATGCCAACGAGGTTATTGTTGACGTCAAACACTGGTGCTCCAGCATAGTTGTACTGGTCGTGGTAGTTGACCTCGAAGCCGCTTAATGTCTGTTGCTTGGTACCAGGTTGCAGGTAGTAATTCGCAATTACAGGATGATGTTGCAGGTGCACCTCGGTACTACTGGACAACTGATCCAGTAGAACAATTGTGACCGTGGTATTCATTAAGTCGGTTGTTTGCAATACAGATGGCAGCGGAATGAGGACAGGGGTTGTTAACGAAATACGAGCTACGTCCCCATGAAGTGTAATCGAACTTGCGGGAATATCCTCCCTTGTATAGGGAGCCGTTGAGCCCAATACGACCTCCACATCCGTAAGCTTATTCGCGATGTTAAGTACCTCTTGGGACGCTACAAGAACCGTGTTGGAGTTAACGACAGTTCCTGCACCTACTCTGAACCAGTTGCCAGAAGAGTCTTGTTGAAGGATAAGTGCCTGTGCATTGGTTAAAATTTGGTTTGATGTCGGTGTTGGTGACAACAGGTTTGGAGGCGACGTAGGATTGGATGAACTACCTCCAGGTGTCGCAGTCGGTAGCGTTAAGTTGCCAACCGCGGGTGATAGGGCTGATAACTGCGTGGGAGGATTATTGAGAGCCGCAGGTAACCGTGGTGTCAGTGTTAGTTTTGGCAACGGCTTCGCTTGCGTGATCGATTTCAGCCAGCGATATGCACCAACGAGGCCCTCTCCGACGATAAAAAGGAGTACGATCACGGTAACGGCGCCTCCGAGGATCTGCTTTGCCTCCTCGGTTACCATTTTTCGCTGGTTGTTATTAATTAAGGTAGTCGAAACAAACTCTGCCTTAAAATCTCCCAGCTCAATTATTGAGCCAGATTTGAGAGGTGCCGTTTGCACCACGGCGCCATCTACTACGGTGCCATTACTGCTGCTTTGGTCTTCGATAACCCAGCCGCAACCGTCCCACCTGATTACCGCATGTTGCCGAGATAATTCGGTGTAACCAGAAAGGTCGAAGGTTGTTTCTGGTGAGCGACCCAGGACAACAGTATACGAGTCGATCTCCAAACGAGTACCGTTCAGCGGTCCACTCATCACCACCAGCTCTGCTTGTACCATTACTGTATCCTCACTTTTGGGTGAACCCTATCCTAACTCCCCTGGTATCCGGGCAACGATAGCCGTGCAGTTGTCATTGCTGCCTGCTCGAAGCGCAGCGAAGACCAATTGTTCGGCTGCGGTAGTGGGCGTGCTTTGATCAATTATCCCGCGCATAGTGGGTTCCGTAAGCACTTCATGAACGCCATCTGTGCATAGTACGAACGTGTCGCCAGGTTGAAGATCGAACGTATGAACCGAGGGTGATATACCTGTTTCAGCGCCGATTGCCTGTGACAGCACATGACCCTGAGGGTGCTTTCTGGCAACGCGGTCATCAATACCGAGAAGCTGTGAGATGTAGAGATCGTCAACAGTGAGCCGACGGACGCAATCTTCACGGAATTGGTACGCCCTGCTATCGCCAACATTCGCCACCACTGCTTTTGTCGGAAGCAGTACGACGGCAAGAAGAGTGCTCCCCATCCCTCGTATTTCCGGCGACTCTTCCGCCTGTTGCAACACGCACTGATGCGCTTGATCAATTGCGTTAATCAGAGCCTCTGTAGATCCATTATAACCATTAACTTTAAATGACGCTGTCAGTGACTTGACTACGATGTCACTCGCAACTTCGCCACCCTCGTGACCGCCCATACCATCTGCAACCACTAACAGGCCCCCGAACTCCGGATGGAGTGCGCATGACGCACGGTCCTCATTGTTTGACCTAACACCTTTATCCGAATGGACGGATACATTGGACATACTTATCATGGGATCGGCCTCGATGCGGTCTCGCTACGTGTGTGACCTGGCATGTCGGCACCAGATGTTCGCCGTGGTTGGACGGGTGGGCGGAGTGGCGCCAGCGCGGGATAAGTACCAGCATTCGAAGGTTTATGCAGCGTAAAGGAGCCCTTGCCGTTACTAGTACCACTGCGCATTGATGAGTGACTCGGCACCCGGGCGGCTGGAGTTGTAAATGCTGGACGGGCACCTACCACGTCTAACGACTTTCCGCGCAGATACCAGCCTAGGCCAAATCCACCCAAACCGCTACAGATTATTGCCGTAGCAATTATCAAAACCTGCCAACCTTTGGTGTATCCGGTCGTTTCTTCGGTCATGTTGACAGGAATACGCACCCACTCATTGAAGCGTGGTCTATCGTCATGCTTGTAATTTCGGGCACGATTGAGTTCACTTTCATGACTCATATGACTCTCTCCAGGCTCCTCTTTTAGGGTACATATTGCTTCGCTGCCCCACGAACGAATGGTGCTCTAATTGCCCTCTTGTTGCAAAATGGGTTTGGCCCTGTGGATGAACGCCCGAATGAATGCAGTGGGTATCTCCACTTTTAGGATGGTGCCACTCGCTCCAAACGAACCTCGATGAATCGCAATTACATCCCCTGCGCTGTCGACGATAGGGCTGCCTGAATCGCCCGCTACGCCAGAACCGCTCATGTGTACCGCAATAACATGTTGGTTACTGTCACGTTCTAACTCGTTAACATCGTGAGGCTGAGTCTCGGGATCAGGATAAGGCGATACCACCAGGTAGCCGGCAGAGTTAATTTGCGCGTGATTAAATACATTTCCGGTCTCTTTAAGGTCGGTACCACCGCCCTCTGGGAAACCTTCCATAAACACGCGGTCGGAGGGATGAATGGACGTTGTGTGGCCTATCGTCAATGGTGCGGCTCCCTCTGGCGCATTCTTTGGTAACTTGATGAGTGCCAGGTCTGTGTCGAATTGCCCGACATCGTTATCATTCGCAGGTGCAAACGTGCAGATATCCTGTGCAGGGACAGGAATTGACACTTCATGGCCAGTGCCTGAGAAGAAAGTTACCATGCAATTCAGAGTCTGCTCGGGTGAGCCAGCGGGTGCAGTCTCTTCATTCGTAACCACATGTCTATTGGTTAGGATGTAGTTGTCTCCGATGAGAAATCCAGTTCCCACGCCTTCGCTGACCTGTTCATTACCGTCCATTTGTGAGGTGACGCCGGTGACACAAGCGATGAATACAACGCCTGACTGCACTCTCAGTTCTACGGGGCGCGGTAATGTTGTGCGATCCGGCTTCGGGGAAAGAACATAAAGTACCAGTATAAAAATGACGGTGAACGAGGCGCCCAGTGCAATTTTTTGCTGCCTTGATGCAGCCACGCTTGCTGCAAGAAGTTTATGGAGGTAGGTTGTATTGGACGATCTTTTCTCCTGACCGCCGGAAGCCTGCTTACCATCATCCTGCAGCAGAAATTCAGCTTGCATCCCGCCTATATCCAATATTGAAGATGTCGCGAGTGTTGCAACGGTAACTGGCTTGCCATTTAGAGTGATACCATTTGTACTTTTAAGGTCCTCAATAACCCAGTTACCTTCATGCTTGTAAATGCGCGCATGTTTGCGCGACATTTCCTCATATTCATGCAGTGGTAATGTACTTTCGCTGCCGCGACCAAGGATAGCGCCTTCCTCGGGCAACACAAACGATTGACCGGCAAGCGGTCCGCTGCGAATTTTTAGAATTGCCTGACGCATCTTTAGTTGAACCTCTAATTCTTCGTGTAGCCACCAAACTCCAGTGCGGCCGCAAATAGCGGCCCAGGTACTAATTCACTGAATTCAAGTCTTGGTTCTACCGCGAATTACCTTCCAGTGGAAAATAATGCCTCTCGCTTACTGTTGCGGCGGCGCACCCGTCGGGAAAAGGCTAGAGGGTGTTGAAACCACAGGCGACTGGGCGGATGAAGCGTTGTTTTGCTCATTGTTAAACAGAGGCAGACCGTTTGACCCGTACTGTGCTGCACTTATTCGATTACCAAATGCAGTGGATGCGTATTGATGTATACCCCCTGTAACTGGCGAGCCGCAAGTGAAATGTATCAACAAAAGTATGGCGGCAGCAACAACCACTGCGGCCCAACGGTTTTTGGTAGATTGCATGCCTATACCTTCTTGAAGATCAGTAATGTGTTGCCAATAGTTATGCGGTCGCCATCACCTAGCTTATGTGGCCCGGGAACGTCGACACCAAGTAATCCGTCGTTTAAACTGATTCCTGCCGGAGATTTGAGATCGCATAAAAACCAATCCCCATCACGTTTCACTATGGCAGTTTGTAGGTTATCTATGGCTCCATCACCAATGGTTATAGGGTGATCGTTGGTTAACCCAAATGGGATGTAATCCGTTGTCAGTTCCAGGAGCTGCCCCTGCTTCGCACCACGTGCAAAGAACAACCATGCAGTTGTTGCAACTTGGGTTTCTGCACGTTCGTCAATCAACCGACTTTCTCTGGAAGGTAGGTTATGACCAACGACACGTGGGTCAATTGGAGGAGGTACCACGACACCGGATCCCGCTCCTGAGGTTCGCACCACGGTTCCCCGGCTGTCCTGATTGTCTGCAGCGTTTAACGTTCGCTTTTTGGTGGTAGGTTGGTCGTTACTCATGCTTATGGGGTCCCTTCGTACCTTTTGTTATAACATTGATGGCAATCGTAGCAATTACGGTAGCCCATTTCTCCGGTCGGTAACAGGTTTGGCGATACTTGGTCGATAACGAGTGGGCAACTCGTGCAAGGCAGGTGTCCTTGTGCTAGCCAACGCACCACGATATCCTGCTTTCATGAAAGCCCTCGCTCATAAGCCTGCCTTATCGTGCGCTGGTGGTTGCGGTGCGTGCAACCAAACCTGTTCAAGCGCCGTTCGCATCTCGTCTGCGCTTCGGAATCGTGCTTCTGGGCGTTTCTGCAGTGATCTCGCAATCACTATTCTAAGTGCTTTAGGGAGAGTTTGAGGCAATGGTGGTAGCGGCTTGTGCACCTGCTGATACAATATTTGCATGGTATTTTCGCCAGTGTAAGGCAGCTTGCCCGTTGCCATTTGAAAGAGCATAATACCCAGGCTGTATAGATCTGACCGAAGGGCCATCTGGATGTTAGTTGTGTTAAGTGTCCCTAGCGCCTGTTCAGGACTCATGTACTCAGGTTTGCCTAAGACCGCGCCCGCCTGCGTGAGCGTTTTTTCTGTTACACCACCTCGTGCAATTCCAAAGTCAATCAATTTTGTAATGCCGTTAGTACACATAAATACGTTACCTGGTGAAAGGTCTCTGTGGATGATACCGGCACGATGTGCGGAGCCTAAAGCTGCTAGTACCTCACAGCCTAATCTGCAGATAAATGTTATGTGAGGCGACGGCGTATCATCCAGAAAGGCCTTAAGTGTCCTTCCGTTAAGAAACTCCATGGCTAGGAACGGACTTTCACCGCAGTAATCGAACTGATGCAGCCGTACAATATTGGCATGTTTCAGCGTTGATAGCGTAAGAGCTTCCCGCTGGAAACGGTCGCGAAATTCAGGAGTCGCAGCGATTTCTGGCAGCATTATTTTGAGAGCCACTGGCCGTTTTGTTGGTATATGGATGGCACTATAGACTTCACCCATACCGCCCCGGCTAATGAGGCCTATGAGTTCATATTCGCACATTTCCATAGTGATGCGCGTCAAGCTCGCCTCCTATCGCTACTATTTGGCTTGAATTGTACTTCTATAAGGATCATAATAACACTCTTTGAGCTTGGGTACAAATTGATCAGTGATACTCATTGGTTTGAGTAGTACGGCTGCGCTTGAATAACAGGTGCGCTGGAACCATCCTCCATGCGATTAGGTTCTACAGCCTTGGTCTGGAATATGGTCGTGAGAACACGAAGTTGATTGCGGGTAGGGCCCTCGCGTAGTAAACACGCTCCTTCATCTCCTGCTAGGGTTGGCCGTACCCACTGTTCAGTTGTCTGGGTATCGTCACATACTGCAATTCCAACTTCGTCAACAGATTGTATGTCAACCTTAACCAGGTTACCGGCCTGCCCGATATAGCTGCTGAGTGAACTTGCACTCTCAAATCTATCCATCCCCCCGTTGCGATCAGGAACAATAAAAAGCAGTGTAACAGCCCATCGTTAAAACATCGTTAAATGCTGAAATGGCTAATAGGTTCTTAGTACCTTCAAGGTGACATGACCGTGTTGCAGGTTAGAAAATCACAGATTGTTCGGACGTGGAAGGAAATCGAATACGTTTTAAGTAATCAACTTCTATGAAAACTAAACTGTTGCTCATCGTCCTGTTGATCACTTCATCAGCGGTATCTGCATTGTGTGCGCCTGAGACGACATGCGGGAAGTGGACCGTTACCGGCTCGAATCAGCTAGGGGACATCTATTACGATTCCATATTGATTGCTACTCCCGGCATGTTGCAGCTTTTTGCACCCGGCTATAAAAGCGGGTATTTCAGTACCGATGGAGGTGCATTTTCGAACTTAACCATTACAAATAAGAGAGATGGGCTCCATTTTACCCGCGTGATTTCAACGAAATTACAAAAGGGTACGTTGAACTCTACAGAGACGTGCGATCTTCAGAGCACCGGTATTGCGCGGTTCCGACTTAAACTCTTATGGACTGGTACAGGCGATGCGGTAGTGGAGTGGAATCCCGTACTACTGAATATTTCGCCATTTGTAGGAGCGGTTCTTTCCACGCGTTCTGGAGAAATTGGCTCAATACCCTATATTCGCCACGGCCACCCAGGTATGTTGACACTAGCTTCTGGGTTTCATCACCTGGTTTTACGAGGTACCGCAGTTGGTGACATCCACATCTCTGCCAATGGAATTCCACCAAGCCTGGGCGATGGTCGAAACGATCCCTATTTATCGAACCGAGAGGTCCTGTGGCCGGGCCTTCTAGGCATAACGGTACACCCAGGGCAGCTTATCACGTGCACCATCGGGCTGCAGATTGTCAATACATCCAAGCAAACCATACCTGAACATGCGGCTTCGGTTATAGCCTACACGTCCGCGTTGCCGCAAGCTGTAAGAATCGCTCAACACATTCAGCACTTTATTATTCCTGAGCCTAAACACGTAGTTTGGATGCAAACCTCTACGGTGAATTGTACGCATGTAATTTTGCGGGCTAGCCCGAATATCGTTGCAATGATTCGGAGAGGAGAATTTACTAACCTCAATCCGGTTGCAAAAATGTTCGGCATACATAGCGAGGAATTAGGCCAGTTACCAGATACGTCTAATGTGATTCAAATATCGCTAAACAACTCAGGCAGGTTCACTGCCCAACCTCCGCCTCCCAGGCATGAAGAGGGGTATTCACTCACTGTTAGAAACTCCGGAATCAGCGCAGAGGGTCATGACACAGCAGGTATTCGGTGGGCGCTTGAGACCCTCTTGCAGGTGGTGCGATCGCCGAAGCCAGGGGTGTTTAGCTTGCAACAGTGTAATGTTAGCGACTGGCCATCCATGCATTTCAGGGGTGTCCACCTTTTCGTCGGCAAACAAGCTCTGCCGTTTCATACCCGTCTTTTGATGCGCATTCTGGCACCTCTCAAAATCAACAGACTTGTACTTGAATGTGAGTACGCTGCATGGAAGCACCATCCAGAGCTCATTACGCCGTTTTCGATGCCATTGACCGATCTTCATCACGAGGTGATAACAGCAAAGGATCTAGGTGTTACACCAATTCCGCTGATCGAAACCCTTGGGCACAGCCAATGGCTGTTCACCAACCATCATAATCTCGCACTAGCAGAAGATCCCAAACGGCCCTATGCCTACGATGCCACAAACTTAAAAGTGTACAAGATAATATTCAATATATTTGGACAGGCATTAAAAGTGTTCGACTTTCCGCGCGAGTTTCATATAGGCCACGATGAAGTAAAAATTCCGGGGTTTGACGGATTTGGAGAATATCCTGCACGACCCAATAACGTTAAATTAGGACTTGAGCATCTATTTGTTGGGGACGTTCTATCGTTACATAACTGGCTGGCTCGCCATGGCGTGAAAACTATGATGTGGGGGGACATGCTTTTAAACCGGGAGGAAGGCACAACGACGACTGAAAACCCGTCTATGCAGGCTGCCAACGCTCCATCGGTAGCATCCGCAATTGCGATGCGACGTGCGCTGCCCAAGGACATAACGATATGCGATTGGCGGTACGGTGCGGGATCTGAGCAGCGCAACGGGCTCGCGATCTTTCAGAAAGACGGGTTTCCTACAATAGGAGCGTCGTGGTACGAGCCCGCTAACATTCAGGGATGGGCGAACCAGATCATTCGCCACCATGCCAAGGGCCTGTTACAGACTACCTGGGATGGATACGACAGCAGAGCAAGCCTGCTAAATTCAGGTTTTAGACAGTACGCCGCCTTTGTAGAGGCCGCTGACGCCGCGTGGAGCGGCCGTATTCTACCGGGCAGTGCCAATACTGGCTCTTCGCTAACGCCTGCATTTCCAACTGCATCTGCGGTGTTCCGCGACCTGTACGAGCCGTCATTTTCGGCTAAATGTAGTGGAACAGGTTGGAGTGCAGATCTTAGCAGTGCCGCAAACACGAGTGTCAATTCCCAATTGCCAGTGCCCTGGGTAGCTGGGACTAAATTCGCGGTCCCTAGCCGCTTGATACGGCTACAATCTGGTATAGGAATAGCTTTTAATGGTACCGCAGTAATGTTTCATTCAAGTTATTCAAGTTCCGTGGTTCCAGATGCGCCAACTACCGTTGATATGCATGTGGCGCATAAGGTATTTGCGGTTGCCTTCCTCCACGCACTGACGTACCCGGTGCCAGAGGGTACGGTGGTCGCAAACATCGTGGTCCATTATATGAACGGCAAGATGCTTATTGTGCCGGTTCGCTCAGGTTTCAACATCTGTCCACTAAACCTTGGGGATCCATCACAGTCTATTTTGTCGCAGCGTATACCGTGCGAGGGAATGGGGAAGGGCCTTATGCTTCGGTCTTTCACCTGGTACAACCCGAACCCTACAGAAGCGGTTGGCGAAATTGCGTACCGTGCCACAAGCCGGCAGACCTCGGTGCTGTTGTTCGGGGCAACTGGGGTGTCATCGCGTCAACGGCTACACCTTGCGATGTTTCCAGCTCCCCTTCAGGTAGAGCGGTAAAAGTAACAGGTTATTTATAATGCTGGAGATGCAGATTGCAAACCATGCGCCTCGTGCCTCCATGTGGGATGGAAACATTAGCACCCATCCTAGGGGCAGTCGGAGGCACCACATGCTTATTAGTGTGATCCACGTGGGCCGCGCTGTATCCCCAGCCCCTTGAAGGGCACCCTGAAGGACGATTCCAAGGCCAAAAACCGGCTCTGATATGGCGTTGATACGCAGGTACTGCGCGCCTAGATTGACCACCATAGGATCTGCAGTGAAAATGCGGCACAGAAAATGGGAGAATAACAGGAATGAAGCACCAACGATTCCCATGATTATAATCGCTTGAGCGGAAGCTGCTCGAGTAGCCTTCTCGGCTCGTTGCGGATTTTTGGACCCCAGACTCTGACCGACAAGTGTCGATGTAGCAATGCTGTATCCGATGCCTGGCATGAATGCGATCGCCTCGGCCCGAACGGCTATTGCTATAGCGGCCACTGCAGCAGAACCTTCCAGCGTGCGGGCGAGCATAGCAGTGTAAATGGCCATTGCAAGAGTGCGGGCGAGACCTCGTATGGATGCCGGAACACTTATGCGCAGAATTCTTCTGTACCAGTCTAGCGAAGGCGCCAGGTTTTGCCACAAAAAGATATCTCGGTATTTGGTGCGCCTATAAAGGCTAACAATGAAGCAAACCATGCCCATTGTGGTAGAGGCAGTAAGAGCAATGCCTGCACCTCGCACGCCTAAAGCAGGAAGGCCAAAGTGGCCATATATGAACATCCAGTCGCAGCTCATGTGAACCAATATGGTGGCACCCTGAATCAGCATGGGTGTCTTCATATCACCAACGCCGCGAAACGTACCAATGAGTGCGTTTAGAACGAAATTTGGTGCTGTAGACAGAAGTGCAAACCCAAGAAACTGTGCGCAATAGATCGATGAAAGAGAACGGCTGCTTCCTAAAATGAGTTGCGTCAGCTCGGTTCGAAAAACAAATACCAGTAATCCGGCGGCCACACCCAAACAGAATCCCAACGAGAGAGATTGCCCGCTAGCTTTGCAGGTTGCGTCATGGTCATTCGCTCCAGTGAACCTGCTCACCAGGGCACTGGTACCTACTGAGAGCCCAATCGCCACAGATATAAGTAGAAACAGCAGCTGCCCACCTGTACCGGTTGCTGCAAGTGCCTGGCGCGAGTGCGTAAGTCCGCCGACGAAAAAGGCATCCAGGATACCGTTCAATGTGCCGAGTAGGAGAT
>JAJYCW010000109.1 GCA_021777995.1 bacterium | reverse complement strand
AGAGGGGTGGGCGCGACAGCGACCGGGGTGAGGTCATTCACCGTGAGCAGCGCCAACAAGCTGTTGAACCTGAGCGCACTCTGCACCCCTCGCTCTAAGAACCTCACCCCATGACCTGCGGTCATTCCCCTCTCCCTCCCAGTCGCTAGCGCTCCTTCGGGAGAGGGGCACAATGCAGCAACGTTGCTTACTGTTCGCCCACGACTAGCCCCTCTGCCATCCCCTCGCTCAACGAGCCTAGCGAGTGCCCGGGAGAGGGGTCGGTGCGCAGCACCGGGGGTGAGGTCATTCACCGTGAGCAGCGCCAACAAGCTGTTGAACCTGCGCACTCTGCACCCCTCGCTCAACGAGCGTAGCGAGTGCCCGGGAGAGGGGTGAGCGCGCCAGCACCGGGGGTGACGTTCAGCCCCCTCCGCGGCCCGCCTATACCAAGTTAACGCACCTGCGGCCCTGTGCTGGAAGCTAATTACCTGGCCCTCTGTAGGTAACCCGGCTAGTGCAGGTTTCTTGCACGACAATTGCAGAGAGAAGAGGCAGTGATGGCTTAAATTTGGACCACAACCACGCTGCCAAAATTTCGCTGGTAGGATTTGCAAGTCCGTCAATCTCATTCAGGTACGTATGATCGAGTTCATCAATTGTAGGTTGACATATTCTTTTTATCTCGGCAAGGTCCATTACCCAGCCCACCGTTGGGTCAACTGGCCCTTCAATTAGGACAGTCACTACAAACGAGTGCCCGTGCAGGCGCGCACATTTATGACCTTCCGGAACTCCCGTTAGCCTGTGTGCCGCCTCGAACCTAAACTCTTTGCTTAATTCCATAACGCCCCATTCACTGCATAGCCCTATGCAGGTTTAGTGATTAACCATGGCACTTAGTTCTTGTAACCAACGTTCGCAACGAGGCCGCCGACGTTGCATAGAGGCACTGTGTTGTCAGGATCTAGCCGGATGAGAACAGGCGGTGCAGGGCACGTGATCGTGAGTACCGTTCTAGCTCTATCAATCGTTGGTATTGCTATCACCCTGCCTCCATCTCGCAGCACGATAAGCACAGGTACTTGCAGCTGGTAGACAGGGCCTTGCTGCACAATAGCAAATGTTATGTCGGTTCCCCCGTTGCTAGATGGGGCCGTACTAACAGGTGTGACCGCTAGTGACGGAAGTCCAGTACGATCAAGCCATTCCCTAAAAAACCAGGCATAACTGGTACCTGTAGTCGTCGCGACAGCCTTTTCAAAATCCGACCATTCCGCTGGGGTACCCGGTACGCGAGCACGCAGAAACTCTCTCATGCTAGAAAGCATAGATCTGTGACCAATCTGCGCAGCGAGGGCTCTAAGAACCAGTGAGCCCTTCCTATACCCCGTTTCAGCCTGGTTTTCATCAAGGGTATCATGACACATCGCCAGCGGAACCCTATTAAACGCGCTACCCCAGTCCACCGGCTTTAATTCGGTGCCCGGTGTTATTTGTGGCTGCAAGCTCGCCTGATACAGGTCATCGGAGTAATCTGCGAATGCCTCATCCCACATAGAATGCAGGTAAGTACAGGGTACAAGCCCTCCCCACCAAGTATGAGCGACTTCATGAGCAATGACTGCCGGCAGGTCCTTCCTGCGAAATGTAGCCATGGAATACCCCTCAAGTGGCGTTTCAAATGGCCCCTCAGTCTCTACTAGCGTGTACGATCTGTAAGGGAACGGACTGAACGTACGCGAGAAGAAATCGAGCGCGGATTGCAGTCTGTCCAAACAGGCCGTCGCTAAGGCGCTGTCGGGTTTCATAAGGCAAACTGCCAGCGTGATGCCTGGCAATTGCCGCGTCGTAACTGTGTATTCACCCAGGTCTAGCGATTGATAGCATACGGGTACGCGGTTTTTGAACTCGTAGCGCGTTGTTCCATCCGTATTGCGGGTTTTGTTCTCCAAATTACCCTGCCCCACTGCCGTCCACCCGTCCGGTGCTGTTACCGTAACGGTTGATGTTGCCGGCAGGCGGGCAGTGTGCGGGTACCAATAGGAATTCAGCACGGCTTCATCGGGCAAAATGTAGTCGCTGCCCTGATGGTTAAGCACACCCGCATACTTTAGTGTTAGGTGAAACAGATGCTTCGAGGGTGCAGCGACAGCTAGTACCCCGCCGACCTGAGCGAATGGCACCAACCTGTTACCTTGCATTACCGACTGTACGCGGAAATCCTGAGAAAGGCGCAAAAGTATGTTTGAAGGACTCTGTGGCTCGAGCGATTCGACCAACACAGTATCGGATATCATCGCGATTTGATGGTCTATATCCAACCGCACATTGAGCTGATGAGACCGCACATCGAACCCAGTTGGATCAAATTCCGGTATTTCCGGCCCAAGTTCGTAATCGGAACCGACACGGACTATAGGGTGAATGTGGTCGCCATCGCTTTCGCATCCGTGCCACGCATGAAAGACTGCCAATTGAACGGCGCTTCCATCCTTAGGTTGTACCGGCAGTGTGAGAATGCCTGCCTGCCAGTGCGTGGTGGCTTCACTGTGGATCCAGCTAAAAGTCGCTAGCGCACTCGGTACAACCACCGGGCGCAGGGCATCTTCATCCTGGTCGTTTACCGCCTGAAGAGCTCGCGCAACGAGTGACTGCCGTAGCGGAATGGTCGCTACTCTACTAGAATGATTGTTGGCTTTCGCCACTAGGGGCGACCAACAGCCAATCAGAATAATCAGCAGAGCAATATGCCGCGTAAGAACGCTACGCATTGCGCGTGCACTCATCGTGTGACAGCGCCGCTGCCTCAATAACCTCAGGGAAACTGGGATACGCGTGCATCGTAGCTGCGATGGCATCCACCGGAAGTCGGTTTTGCATGCACACTGCGACCTCACCGAGCAAGCTGGAGGCATTGGCACCGGCTACGTGGCCACCAAGAATCTGGTTGTCGCGTGCGTCTAGCACCAGTTTCACCATCCCCTCTTCCTGCCCATATAACACTGGCCGATCCGCATCACTATACTTTGCGCACCTGGTTTTGATGGGAATACCCAGCTTCATGGCATCTGCAGTCGTGAGTCCAACACTTGCGACTTCAGGATCCGTGTAGGTGCACCGCGGGACAACTCTGTAATCGGCGGGCCTTAGTGTTTCACCAAACATATTGTTGGCCGCCAAACCACCGGAGTAGGAGGCAACATGCGTGAACTGCTGCCCGCCAGTAACGTCACCGGCAGCAAGAATGTGCGGCACAGCACTTCTCATGAATTCATCGACTCGCAGTGAACGGCCGTCATCTGGCAAGCCCGCGGCAGCAAGCTGCAATCCTCTGGTGGCAGGGCGTCTACCGACGGCAACCAGAATTTCATCACAGTCGATGTGCGACTCGCTTCCACCGCACGTTACAATTAACCTTTTGCCCGTTGCGGTCACCTCCGCCCGAATAACGGTCGTGGAGGTTAGCACGCTGAGGCCCTCCGCTCGCAACGAAGCGGTCACCAGAGCGGCAATATCAGCATCGTCTCGTGGCAGAATTTGTGGCGCGGCTTCAACAACGGTTACGGTAGCACCAAACCTACGGAATATCTGACCGAACTCCAGCCCAATAGCTCCCCCGCCAATAATAGCTATACGCGAAGGGAGCCTCTCTAGCGTTAGGGCCTCGCGGTTTGTTAGGTAACCAGCTTCCTCCAGGCCAGGAATGGGGGGAATTGCTGGGTCTGTTCCGGTGGCGATGAGGATGTAATCTGCGTGTACTACCAGATCCTTGCCAATTCGTACTTCGTGAGCGGATTCAAGCATTGCCCGTTCATTAAAGTAGTCTGCGCCCAGTTTGCTTAGCCCAGCGTCCGCAGGCCCATCCCCGCCTACTCTATGCATCGCTCGGTTCTTATAGGCCATCGCATCACGAAAATCCGCACGACAGACATCTACCTGTATTCCAAAACGGGCAGCATTCCGTACCGTGTGCCATACATCCGCTGCGCGCACGAGCGCCTTAGTGGGCACGCAGCCCGCCCAAAAGCATTCACCTCCTGGCTCTTTCGCCTCGGCGACGCCGACTTTACGGCCCATACGAGCTGAAGTTCGTGCGGCTTTCATACCTGCAGAACCACCACCAATAACGAATAAATCATAATGCTGCACTAGACTAAACCTCCGGGCTTGGGTGACATTTGGGCAAATAGGCGGGGGAGCGCCCGTTTAAGCGCTCGGTTCCAGTAGGGCCATGTATGTTGACCCTTTTCTTCCCAATAGGTGTGCCCGTAGCCTATAAATTGAAGATGTTGATGAAAAGCACGTGAGGCCTCAAGGAATGGATCCTCGGTGCCGCAATTAAAAGAAATCTGCGGTCGGTCGGTTGGAAATCTGCAAAGCGCCTCCTCAGCCAGCGAGTAGAGGTCGTTCGCACGCCTTAAGGCGCGGTCATTTACCGGGTCACCAAAAACGGGATGGGGCTCGGGATTACGAGTGACGTTAAACGCGCCGCTGAATGCAAGAGCATGCCTAAATAGTTCCGGGTATTTAAGTGCGAGTTTAATCGCGCCATAGCCGCCCATCGACTGCCCAGCAATGGCCCACCCACTGCAGGCTTGGTCAGCAGCAATGTTGGTGCGAACCCACGGAACCAGATCATCGACAATGTCCTGCTCGCACTTTAGACCGGAATTGATACCGTCGGTATACCATCCATGAGGTTCACTGTTTGCAAAAACATAGAGGGCTGGATACTGCATCGCCGCGGCTGCAAATTTTGTGTTGCTCCACCAACCAGTAAAATCGCTCTTCATGCCGTGAAGAAATAACACTACGGGATAGTCATTTTGCCGCTCACAAAATGGGTTCTTGGCAAAGCACCAGCCCACCTTCTGCATTTGGCGAAGGGCTCTACTGCTATACTCTGCAGTGTGAAACTGTAAGCTACATTCCACTATGGTTACCTAAATCACATTGTATTGGGGCAAATTTGCTTCATGCACTATTAAATTACCGCATACCTGCTCAGTTCTACGAACACCGTCCATTGTTGTTGCCAAGACTAGGAACTGGCATCACCATGAGGCTCGCAACGATGAGTACCTCTCACATCAAGACGCCGTGCGGAAAAGCTAAAACGATGTTACCAGAACCATAGCACGGTGTTCAATCGTAAATCATCGGTATAATTCTTCTACAAGCGCCATTGAATGCAGGAGCTTACATTTGCTAGAAAATGAGATGATGTACCTAATTTTAGAGGGTGGCATGGTTCTGGACGGGTCAGGTGCCCCGGCTCAGCGTGCGGATATCGGGATTCTGGACGACCGGATATGCGCAATTGGCGATTTGTCTAATGCACGTGCCTCCCGCCGGTTGTCACTTAGAGGCTGTCATATCGCACCAGGATTTATTGACATTCACACACATTCAGACATTTCGGTACTCTACCACCCGCAACAGATGAGTGCCTTAGGCATGGGAGTGACCACTCAAGTAGTTGGCAATTGTGGTTTGGCGCTGGGTCTGGCGGTCAATTCTGACAAATTTGAGTTTGAGAAGCGTTGGCTGGCTCCCCATGGCGCACGGATTAATTGGAGCAACTTCGACGAGCATCTCACGCGGGTAGAGTCCAGTGGCACAGGTACGAATTACGTACCATTAGCCGGCCACGGCACCCTTCGAAAGAGGGTAATGGGCCAGGAGAATCGCCCTCCCAGCGAGGCAGAGATGAGCGAGATGAAGGCCATCCTGTCGGATGCACTGGAGGCCGGCGCGTGGGGTCTATCCAGCGGATTGGAATATACTCCCGGAGGTTATGCCCATACCGATGAGTTGATCGAACTGTGCACCATAGTGAGGCGGTTTTCCGGTTTGTACGCAACACACCTGCGCAATGAAGGGGATACTCTTGTCGAGTCGGTTGAGGAAGCTCTTGCGGTTGCTAAAGGCGCAGGGGTCCCGTTGCAGCTTTCACACCACAAGGCAGAGGGCGAGCCAAACTGGGGCAAAACCGAGGTCACGTTAAAATTAGTGGAACAGGCGCGCGGCGAAGGGTTGGATGTTCAGATGGATCAGTATCCCTACAACGCGTTCATGACAGCCCTCTCTGTCCAAACGCTCCCGTGGTATGCTCAAAGTGGCACTCCTGAGGAGGTAGCAGCACGTTTATCGGATCCGGTGCAACGGAGGCAAATAGCGGACGACATGCTTGCTGCCCACCCTGAATGGGCTAACACCACTGAAAGCGGCCATTGGGACAAGGTTCAGATTGGAGTGTGCAGAGGCCGCCCCGAAATGCAGGGCAAGACGGTACTGGAACTCGCTTTAGTCGCAGGTAAACATCCAATCGAGTGGGTCATTGACACGCTTGCGGACACCGGCGGTTACGTAAGCGCTGTGAACTTCGCAATGGGCGCACAGGACATTGAACGTGTGCTGCGGTACCCATTCACGTCGGTGGGATCCGATGGCGTTGGCGCAAGGCCGGATGGTCCTGGCGGCAAAGACCTGGTTCATCCTAGAGCCTATGGCACCTTCCCACGCGTTTTTAAGGAGTACGTAAGGAACCAGAGGATCCTAACTGAGGAGGAGGCTGTAAGGCGTATGACTTCGCTGCCGGCTTCGCGCATGGGAATCTCAGATCGCGGTACTATACGAATTGGCGCATATGCAGACCTGGTAGCCTACGATCCTGACACCATAGGAGATACTGCAACGTTTAATGTACCGCACCAATTCGCGCAGGGCATCAAGCTTGTAGTGATTAATGGCACAGTCGCGCTACACGATTCGGCGTTCACAGATACACTTGCTGGTCGAGTGTTGCGTCATACCGGAGCGTACTAGTCTTGCCTTGTCCTCAAATGTAGGTTTCAGGGAGTTGTGCCAATCGGCTGTTCAGTAGTTAAGGAGAGGAAGTGGCTGCATGGTTTCGACGATAGCATCGGCAAGTTCGACGTCCATAGATGATATTGCAGATAAGGTGTACGCAGGTGAAAGATTGTCGTTTGATGACGGAATTCGATTGTTCAATCACCCAAACCTTCCGGAACTGGCTACCTTAGCCAACTTCGTAAAGGAAAAACTACATCCCACAACTAACGACCTGGTGACATATGTTGTTGGTCGTAATATCAATTATACCAACGTGTGCTGGGTACGATGTAAGTTCTGTGCATTTTACCGAGTTCCTGGACACGAAGATGGCTACGTTTTGAGCCGCGAGCAGATATTCGACAAAATCCAGCAGATGGTTGACCTTGGCGGAATTGAGATTCTCATGCAGGGTGGGCTAAACCCACGCCTTAAGATCGAATGGTATGAGGACCTGCTACGTTCCATTAAGGCGAAATTTGGTGCCTACGGAATAATACTCCATGCCTTCTCGCCTGCAGAGCTCATTTATATTGCTAGCATCAGCAAGTTATCCCAGGCCGAAATGTTTGCGCGACTTAAGGCCGCAGGGCTGGATAGTGTTCCTGGTGGAGGTGCAGAGATACTGACCGACCGAGTGCGAAACGAAATTGCGCCGCTTAAGGACACGGCTGACGAATGGCTAAACTGCATGCGCGAGGCCCACATGGCCGGGCTTAAATCGACCGTAACCATGATGTATGGATCTGTCGATACTATTGAGGACCGCGTCGAACACCTCATTCGATCACGCGAATTACAGGATCAAACAGGTGGTTTCACGGCCTTCATACCATGGTCGTTTCAACCCGATGGCACTGAACTGCAAGGGGAGCGGGCTTCGGCGTTTGATTACCTTCGAACGGTTGCCGTCTCACGGTTAATGCTCGATAACATACCACACATGCAAGCAAGCTGGGTAACCCAAGGGCCCAAAGTTGCACAAGTAGCACTGCGGTATGGTCTCAATGACTTTGGCAGCACTATGATGGAAGAGAATGTAGTATCATCCGCAGGCTGCGCCTTCACGATGCCCATTGAGGAGATGGAAAGGCTCATTGTAGAGGCGGGGTACAAGCCGATGCGCCGAACCACCCAGTATGAACTCCTCCCGAACGGCGTGCCAGCAGGATCTCCGTTATTTTCCAGCTAAATATATTCTGAATCAATCCAGATGCACGATTAACGAATTTTATTGCCTGCACCGGGTGCATTAGGCGTACCTGCAGGTTATAATAAACAGGGATTGAATACACCTGTGATAATCGGAGACTAAAACGTGCAACCTGATGAGTCTACACAATATCTAGTAATAGCAGCCAACGGCGAGAAGTATGGGCCAGCGGATATGGCTGTGCTGATTAGTTGGTGCTCCGAGGGCAGGATTGCACAAAATACGCTGCTCGAGCGCGTAGATACCGGCCTACAATTACCAGCATCGCAAGTTCTTACTCAATTCAGCTTTCCAGCATTGGCAGATGTCTCACAACCCACCAGCCACACGGATGTTATGGAGCACACCAATGCTACAACCCAGGGTGAGAACCCGAGAACCCTTCCTGATCAGCCCGCACCGGTCTCGTTTAACCCGCTATACGGAACGGCCTCAAGCAAGGCCGCCGAAGCAGCCAGATCTGCTCCTCTACCACAACGAGGTCCGCAATCGTTAAACACCAGCGGTATGAATATTGACGTTCCTCCGGAGGTCGAAGCGATGAAGTGGAACTGGGGAGCGTTTGGTTTGAGTTGGATCTGGTTGTGCGGAATGAACAGGGTCATGGCGGGGATCATTCTTTTGATAGGCTATACCGTGTTCAAATTGCTGGTGAATTTAATAATTAATCAATACCTCAAGGGTCGACCAATGTCGCTTACCTTTGCAGTATTGGTAATACAGTTTTTTATCGGTCTATCCATTCAGATATACCTTGGTCGTAAGGGCAACAGTATGGCCTGGAGGTATCGCCGGTTCGATTCAGTACAGCATTTTATTGACGTTCAGACCAAGTGGGCAATGGCAGGCATTATCTTTTTTCTCTGCTCATCTACCGCTACCATACTCGGTTATATTGCTATATTCACCCTTTCAGGTCTGTTTCACGCTTAGGTTACGTAACCTCAGTAAACCGCCAAGCTGCACTAAACTGCCTCGGTACAACCAGCGATGGTTATATTTCGCGCGGCGTAGAAGCTGCCGCTTTTCGCAAAAGTACGCGCGCTCTACATAACCATCGGCAGCGGCTTATCATCTGTCAGTAGTATCGCTATTCACGACGCACTCCTGGTTCAATTAGAGAACGTGAATTACCACGTCTCGATTGTACACATGTCTGAACATATCGCATTTGCGTTCCACGGCATCGCACTCTACAGATATATCAATCGATGCGCTAATGTAGAGATGAACCGCATCGTCGGTAATCTCGACGCGGAGTTCCTCTACTGCGCTTTGATGGGAGCGATCCAAGGCATCGGCTATCCTTAAAATGGGGGCAAGCAGAAGCACTCGATGTTGATCCTCATCGCTAAGTACAGCGAAGAGAGTGTGCATTGGGGACGGAAGCGCCTTTCGGTGATACCGGGCCACATTTGCAATGACCCCTTTTTCACCGCGCGTAAACATTGGCAACGGTTCAGTCATCACCAACTGTAACACATGCTTGTGGTGGCCCTTAGCGCACAGGAAATACCCGATATCATGCAAGATTGCAGCGTATTCCAGTAACCGGCGATCATTGGCTCCTAGGTGGTGCAGCGGTTCCAGAGCGAGAAAAAGACTCCCTGCTAGACACTCCACCTGGTGCGAATGCCCGTGATCATACGCATACTGTCCTGCTAACGCAAGAATTGCAGCGCGTCGTCTCGCAATAGCGTTGTCGTTAGCGTCGGGGTCAGCGCCCAGTTTCGGCATTTTAGTTGAGGAAGCTGTCATACAAAACCCCCCATCGCAATCCGCGGGTAGATACCTCCAATGTGCTGCAGCCAACAGATCCCAAGGCATAGTTCAGGAGAATTGCGCCCGCAATGATTATATCTGCTCTTCTTGGGTCAAGGCCAGGCACATTTTTGCGCTCTTCCAGGGTACAGGCCACCAATTTGCTGAGTTCCGCTTCAATTTGCTCATGGCTCAATGAAAGACCGTGCAACTCATCTGGAGTACAGAACCGGCCCTTAGAAACTGCCGCAAGATTCGTTACGGTACCACCGACCCCTACTAGTCCATAATCCTTACCGGCAGGTAATTCGATACCGGCAAAAGCCCCTTCTACCGCCGCAGTTGCGGCGGCTAACTCCTTTACCGCGGGTGGATCGGCATTCATGTACCTCTCGGTTAGCTTAACCGCACCGATAGGAATACTCGTTCTATGCGGTTCCTGATCCCTATCCGTTAGGCCGGTAATGATTTCAGTACTGCCCCCGCCAATGTCGATCACTCGCAGCCCCACTCTATGCCTCCATCGCGGGTCAAGACGAACAGCCATAAACGAAAGACGGGCCTCTTCTTGTCCGGATATCACCTTTACATTGAGCCCGCAGGCCTCCCATAATCTGCTTTTGAATTCATCGGCATTAGCAGCTTCCCTTAAGGCCGCTGTGCCCACCGTGGAAATTCGGTTATCGACACCATAGTCACGCGCAGTTTTCGCCATGGCACTAACTGCTTCAATTGTTCGATGCATAGGTGACTCCCACAGCCTTGGGTTATTAGCCAACATGCCGGCCCCCAGTCTTGTGACGACCGTCTCCTCGTGCAAAACTGATACGCCACCTGAAAGATCCGCTACCAACAACTTCACTGAGTTGGTGCCGATATCGAAGGCAGCGCAAATTCGCTCATTGGCCTCGTTCATTAGCCGCCTCCCTTCCGTGCCGCACTGCGATCATCCAGACAGTCGCTTAACGTATCTGCATAGGCCTGCAGCGCTTCGCACAAACGAACCTGGTTCTTTCGGTCTACCTCGCTCGACTCGGCAGCCTTGGTGATGGAAGCAACCGCCTGATTAACGGCATTTAATGCCCGTTCCCTACGACGGTCAGAAGTTAGCGTTCGGGCGGTTATTGCCTGCCGGGCCAGCCGTGTCAACTGCCTGAACAGGGAACCACGAAAATCCGTTGCCACAGGAGAAGTCATGAGCTTCAAGATTGTGAGCAATAGGAGTTGAGAAGCGGTGCCTAATTCGTCGTGGGCAGAGGAGGCAATGTGCGGGAGGAGGTCGCGTTGAAGCGCTTCGGCGCGAGTGCCCGCTGCAAGAAAGTCGTGCTCGTTTTCCGCTGCAGTGAGAAGGAGATCTGCATCAAACTGCTCTAGATATTCTGCTACCTGTTTTGCCTTAATGACTGTAAGCCCAGGGGCAGAGCTTACGAGTTCGATAGAGGAGGCGCGTAAGTCAGCAACGGTGTTTATTCCGATTTTGCGGAGCCCACGGGCCCGGATGATACCGAGACCAGGAATGTCTTCCATCCGCCGAGGCACATTGACGGATTGCGCTCGATTTTCGCCAGATCGTTTACGCATCGGTATCGTCCCCCACAGCCGCAGCTAGAGCGGCAAAGACGCCAGCACTGCAATGCTCGCGCCACGCATTATTGATACTTTGAAAGGCACGATCCCGCTCAACCATGATGTCCCTGCAGGTTGAGATAAGCCCAGTACATGCCTCCCAATTAATGAAATGTACCCCGAATGGTGCAGCAATGTGCTCCTTTGGAAGCCCCGGAGCTAACTCTCTGTGAATCTGTTCAACAAGCTGCGGCATTAATACATCTGCGTCGTGTATGGCGCCAAGAAGCTCCTGCAGTTCTTTGCAAGTGTTGAGCGCCGTGTTTACCTGTTCAGTGAACTCTGAAGGTACAGAATCGAGGAACAACTCTAGCGTGTACCGTAAACGACGTGCGGCAATGCGCATATCGTGAAGTTGTTCAACGAGAGCTGGGTCTTGCAGGCACGAGGACAACGCGCGCAGATCGCGTAACCGCGTGGAAATGACCAGTCTAGCATTAGCCCATACTCCAGCCATAGAGCCAATTTTAGGCAACGCACCTGGTTTAGCCAAGTTACTTGCTCCAGCGGGACAACAGAGTGTGAAACCGCTCTGGAAGGTGTTTACTCTCTATGCGGAGCATGGCCTGTTCCACTTCACTTTGAGTCTCGAGTCGTTGCGCGCTCAGCCTACCGATAAAGGCATGAAGGCCGGATCTCTGCTCTTCCGGCAGCTTCGCAGCACGCATGTCGAGGTTTTCAATCATCACATCCAGATCCCGCGCGCGAGAGAGTGTGGCACCAATGCGCTTTAACTCCGCTTCAAGCTTGCGGGACTCTTTGGAGCCTTCACAACTTCGTAACAGTTCAAACGCACTTCTGGCTCTTCGCGACCATACGCGCATCTGGTGAACAGGCTCAATTGCGCTTGATGCAGTCACTTCTGCCCTTAATGAGAACATGCGATCAAGACGTCGTGTCAACACTGTACTCACAAATTCTTGCCACGTTTTGTCATCGCCCACCACGCTACTCCTCGGCAAACATGTCCCGCAGGGAGTGTTCTTGATCGGCACGCACTAAGACTATAATCTTGTCACCCGCTTCCAGTTGCGTATCTCCCGAGGGAAGGATGGCATGATCATCTCTTAAAATAGAAATTATAAGAGCTTCTTGGGGCATTTTAAGTTGTTTTATCTCACTGCCCAAAACCGGTGCGTGCGCTCCGATCTCGATCTCCACAATCTCGATGTTACCGCGATTAAGAGCGGCAAGAGGGATAACTTCCCCGCCGCCGACCTCCTGCTCCAGCAGGTTGTAGATTATTTTGGTAGAACTAACCGTTGCGTCAATTCCAAGTTCATGAAACAGCTTTTCGTTGCGCGGGTCATTTACTCGAGAAATCGTGCGTGGTACATTATGCTCCATCTTCGACATTTGACAGACCACCAGGTTGTCGTCATCGCTGCCCGTCACGGCTACCACCGCATCCGCGCGTCCAAATCCAGCTTGCGATTGAATGGCCACTTCGCAGCCGTCGCCCTGCATGACCAGTTCACCCAGCTCCTCAGAAATAGTCCGATAACGAGTTCGATCCTTTTCTAGAAGGAGTACTTCATGGCGCTCATCAGCCAGTGTCTTCGCAAGGTAATAGCCAACATTGCCACCGCCAACTATAATCACGTACATCCAGTTAGTTCTCCCTATACGTTAAGCCGAAGGTACTCCGCAGAATAGTCTTTGTCGAGGCCCCACTCGTTGGTTGTTACGAAGTCACGCAACAATCCCGATGCGATCGTAGTGGTGCAGAGTGTCACAATTCCTAACTGGCGATATCGATCAGCTCGAACGGGATCGTAAATCCGAGCAATCACGCGTTCAACCTTAAATACCCGTTGAGCAATCTGAGCGGCCATTATATTGCGATTATCACCCTGCGTAGCCGCAATAAATACATCTGCTGTCTCAATTCCAGCCCGTTTTAGAACATCCTCGTCAATGCCATTACCAACAATCCTATTTCCTCGAAACTTGGCACCCAGTCGACGAAATGCCTCACTCTGGATGTCAATTACTGTTACGCTATGCCCGTCGCGATGCATCATTCGGGCGAAAGTGGAGCCAACACGCCCGCAACCAAGTATCACAATGTTCACCGGTAACCGCTCCTCTCAGCTGTCCAGGCTGCTCGGCCGCAGGGGGCCGTATTAAAACTAGTATACTACAAATAGCAATAAGCGGCCTACGATTTTATTAAAGAACCTATTTATTCTCAATTTTGAATATTAAACCAATCAATGGCATATTTAACATGCATGGGCATCATTAACATGCAAGAGGTGACTAACGATCTCATCAGCCCGTACTCCCAGTGAAGTGGTGCAACACATTCCCATACGCCGACGTTACCACTTTGGCCACGAGCAGGCACCCTACGTACTGCTTTACTTTCGCGCGATTTCTAGCAGGCTGTTGACCACCTGAGGCGGAAATTACAGCAATCCTGCTGCTTGCGGTCGCGCATTACGCGGCCGAATTAATGTAACAGCCCTTTAGTTTATAGGGTTGAGCTTGAGTGAATCTTGCTATTTGCAGTTCGGTAGGGTACAATATTCCATTCTAAGGAGGTCCATCGGTGCCGAACATTAAGTCTGTTAAAAAAGATGTCATCAAGTCGCGCAAGAACCACGAGCGCAACATCTCCGCGAAGTCCGCAATGAAAACCTTCATCAAAAAGGCGCGCATTGCTGTTGATACACCCAATGCTCAGGTGGCAGAGACTTCCGAAGCGTTGCGGCTTGCCATCAAGGCAATAGACAAGACCGCTCAAAGAGGAATTATCCACAAAAATCAGGCAGCTCGTCGCAAGAGCCGCTTAATGAAACACGCCAACGCTGCAACTCAAGCCTAGAATTATTCTAAGGCAAACACATTTTTAGGGCTGCCTGAGGACTTCAGGCAGCCCTTTCAGTTTGGCCTTCTCTGCTCTGAATTAATTGCTCACGCATTAGTGGTAAGAAGTATGACCAGTAGCTGAATATTCGTAACCACGTCCTGACCGAAAACAGCCTCCTCGTCGTCCGCGCCCCCCTTATTCGCCATATCGCATTGAAGTAACAGTTCCTGCGCCCGCGTCAGTCGACCAAAATTCCACTGTTTTGCCATTCCAAACAATGCGCCGGCTTTGAATGCCACCTGAGTAATACATGTCTCCACAGGCAAAGCGGCCGCTAACTCTGGTGAGAGATTGCGAACACCTCCCGGTGGAATGCGTTGATCAATAAGCCATCGTGCCTGCCAAACCAGCTTGATCTGGCGACTTAAAATCGCGAGGAATTTTCCGGCAACTGCCTGGGGTCGCGGATCATGGCGGTGGAGTTCAGAAAGAAGCAGCAACGCATTATCGGTATCCCCCCT
>JAJYCW010000108.1 GCA_021777995.1 bacterium | reverse complement strand
TGGCAGCACAGGGTGGAATGACTGCAGTGATAGCAGATTTATGCGACCGCGGGGATGCTGTAGATGAGAAGGTGCCGGGCACGAATACAACTGCGCTCATCATAGCCGTGGAAGCTGGCCGCGCCGCCGCGGTGCGTATGCTGCTCTCATATGGCGCGAACTGTAAAGACATACCCTATCCAAACGGAATTCTGATTCAGCCTATCCGTGCCGGTGAGGAGGAAGTGTTAGCATTGCTGCTAGACGCCGGCGCGAATCAACCAGAATCCACTGGCGGGGATGACTTTCTGCTCTATGCTGCAAGTGAGTACATTGATGACCGCATGGTAAAGGTATTGCTGGCACGTCGCCGTCCAAATCCTAACTGGATGACAAGCACCAACATGTGCGCCCTCTATTCGGCTGTAACTCATTCAACCACTACTACTGTCGGTATTCTGTTGGATTACGGTGCAGATATCAATGTGCTAGGGCCATTTGGGGATACGATGGTGGAGTATGCTCGCATTCGTGGCAGGCATGAAATGGCGGCATTTCTGCTGGACCATGGCGCGTTAGAGATTACGGATGAGCGTGCGGCAGAGGTATATGGCCCCCAGTATCGAGCACGAATTCGGGAGGCTACAGTGAGTTTGGTGGGAGAACCAACCCATGAAGAAGCCGCTGCACTGGAGGCTATGAACGATGTACCCAGGCTGAAAGCGATGTATTCGTACATTAGGCATCCCGGGCGTACCAAGGTAAGCTGGCGGCGAGTTCTCGCAACGAAGGCCTCGGATTAGCGGGTAACGCACTCGCTGTAATGGCTAGGGAGATTGCCAGCGCCTTGGTAATCCGGACTTAATCCGGTCGGAAAAGCGCCTATGTGATTGTATTGCACAATCCTGCCTGAAATTACCAGCCTATCATTTTCCAGAATATTGCTGTATTGATTGGGCTGATGATAGGTTGATCTGTGCTGGTCCACCACGGACTGTTCCCGTGCCTGTAGGCTTTGTGTTGTAGTTGAGCGGCAGGTTTTGTTTGGCGTGTGGCCGTAGTTAAGGGGCAACATTTAATGGAAGAGCTAGAGGCAAACCAGCGCCGAGGATGGCAACCTTGCGCTATGACGTTTTTGGCGGTGGCAGCCCTTGGAATTGCTGGCTACAAGTTTCTGGCGTTCGAGTTTCGTCCAATGAACTCGCTGCCGCGCTGGCACCAGCCTGTTGTAATTGGGGACGGTGCCATTACCAGGTGCTTTAACAACGTCGGCATCAACACATGTTCATGGTTAGGCGATACTTACCTTGTTACGCGGTATTACTGGGTTTATGGGAACAACCGGTACGCGCGGCAAGATAGCCACATGCTTGGACCGGTTGATTATGACAATGAAGGGCAACCCAAACCTTTACGTGTTAGTCGCATACGTGACGGGAACATGCAGCCTACGGTGAGTGCTGTGGGTGACAACAACGTACTCATCAACGTGCACCCTCAAACAGGGATGCCGCATGTACTCATGTACAACCTTAAGAGCCATGTCTACACACCCGTGAAGGGGGCGCTTAGTGGCAGGGGTAACTATTTGAGCCCAGCGTATGCCGTCATCACGAAGAGCGGTGCCGTGATGTTGAACCAGCCTGACAAACCAGCGCGTCTGTTATACAGGATGCCTATGAGTAGTACCGCCCTACTGAAGTTCGTGGACAGGTGTGATAACCGCGATGGGAATATGTGGGATTATGATCCGGCGACCGACCGGCTAGCCTATTCTACCTCTGACCGATCGGTGACGATGGTGGTGGGTGGCAAGGTGCAAACCTGGAAAGTTCCAGGGTGGGTTGGTATTCAATCGTTGTATCTTGAACCGGGCACACACTATGTGTGGCTTTGCGAGGCAATGTGGCCCATTAACTGGTGCCTGGTGGTGTACGGCGATTACGGCAAACCCCTAGGCCGTTCTGTACAAGGAGCTGGAATAATGCCGTGGTTCCAGCCCATATCCCAAAGGGATTATCAGGTTATGCGCGATATCGTGCTTCGATCCCATATGAAAATGAGCGCCAACTGGTGATTGCTTGATGTGGCCGAAATCGCTTTCTACAAAGTACATAGCCGTGAGAGATGGGCGATCGAGTTGAGGACAATGTACGACAAAGAGACCGACTTGTGCCTGCTTACCTACCGATATTACTGCCCTGCGCACGGCAGCTTTCTTACGCGAGACCCTAGCGGCGCTGAGCCAAACCTCTACGCCTACGCCAGGCAGAACCCGGTTACTGGCCACGACCCCAGCGGGCTGGCTGACATAATCGCTGTTCCAGGAGGGCCCTATGGGGCACCACGGCATGAATTCATTCATTTCGACTTGATTCAATGCCAGATACAAGGGTTTAATTGTGACTCTCACGACCCCCAGGTTAATTACGGCTTTTATCCAAAATCTGGAATTTGGGGGCCAGGAATTCTAAACCCAAATGCAACCCACAGCGATGAGCCGATCGGTGGCGGTTGGTGCGGGCCAGTAAATCCAGGAGGCAATGATCCTGACTCCGGTGTCCCGGGTAATAAGCCGCTAAATCCTGGCGCGGCCGGACATTCCCTACGTTTTGAATTGGCGCTGTGCGACTGTATAGCCCAGAGCGACTCGGCACTGCCCGATTATGATTTCCCGTGTTACTGCTGCGTGAACTGGGCTAATGATATGATGCGTTGCGCATTAAATTCTGAGCTGACCTACCCTAATTTGGAAAACGGTGGTATGGACGGTCCCTACATATGGTGATTAACATTGGGGGGCTGCAAGAATTGTTCAACACGCTGAAACGCAACGGCGTTCGGGGCAGTTTGCGATGAGAATATTTACCTCGCAACGCTTATTATCCGCCTTTAAAATGTTGGTTGGTGTTGTGGTCGTAGCAGTAGGACTACTAATGTGGCAGTTGGGTCGCGTGCGGTACATCATCGAAGTTGGGGGCTATAGACATTGGGTGGTGTACGCTCGAGGAAATGCAGTTCGGTTGTCCGACGGCTTTCATACATATCGCTTGAGCCTTAAGGACGGCTCTTTCGCTGATTACGCATCCTTTCCAGGTATTACGCCTACGATGCTAGTCAGCGTGCGGCCCACACCTCCCGGTGCCGGGCTGAAGGTGTTATCAGGTGATAAGCAGTGGTATGTCAACGGTGTAACCGGAACGGACTTCGTGGTTACCAGCAACGCTATTTACGTGGAGTCGCTTGATCATGACGTAGTGCAGGTGGACATGCGTAGCCACCATGCAAAGACACTGCAACACGTCCTGCAGGTACGCGGCAGCTATACTTCGCCTGTAGTTGCTGAGTTGCTAACGAATAAGAGTATCGTACTGCACACCCCAGGCCTTCCAGATAAGGTGTTGTTTAAGGCGAGGTGGCTAATACAAGAGGAACCAACTTTTTCGCATAAGCGCTATGTGGTGAGCTGGGATTACGACCCACGGTCTCAAACGCTAGCGATAGTGAACCATGCTACGGTCAGCCTGATTAAGGGCTCGGATAATGTTAAACTCGGGTTGCCGTTCCCTTATTCAGCGGGTGTAGTGGCTTTTGAGAAAGGAACTGGCAATTTATGGGTAGCAGGGAACACAATGCCGGATTACTGCCGACTGTTGGTTTTTAGCCCACGTGGCCGTTTTCTGGGAGCATCCGCCGGGGGGGGAGGCGTCGATTTTTCGTCGATATACCCTTTGAATTACGGCCAGTTTGAAATGTTACGGCACAATGCGAATATACAATCTTGCAAAGGGTAAAAAGGTAGCCGTTCAGGTATTTCCAGCCCTGAGATGAGAAAGCAACTGGCACGAATTGCCTCAGGTTTACCATTGGGTCTTTAAGAGCCCGTCCGGCGGTATTTGGGACTTGGAAGGCGAAACGGTGGGCCAGAACCAGTAAAACTTGTTCCGAGAGAGAACCTTAATAGCAACCAATCTCATAACGGCAGCGGGGACTATACTTAGAACAATTTGAACGGTGCCGATCCCTTAGAATTGGAAAAGCGCCTTTGTGACTGCATTGCACAATCCAGCCAGAATTTACCGGGCTATCATTTTCCAGAATATTGCTGTATTCATTGGACTGATGATAAATTGATCTGTGTTGACCCACCAAGGATTGTTCCCATGCCTGTGGGCATTCCGGTTTTTAGTTGAGTTGCAGGTTTTTTTTCGCGTGAGGCCGTATTTAAGGGGCAACATTTAATGAAAGAGCAAGTGGCAAACCAGCGCCGTGTATGGCGTGGTTGCGGTATCACTTTTTTGGTGGTGGTAGCCCTGGGTATCGCTGGCTACAAGTTCCTGGCGTTCGAGTTTCGCCCTATGAACTCGCTTCCTTACTGGCGCCAGCCCGTGATCGTCGAGAGGGACATAATGGAGCCGCTGCTCTATAACGCCTATGGCATTAATACCACCACGTGGGTTGATGATGTGTTCCTAGTGACACCCCGCTATTGGATCAATGGAATCAACCCAACTGTTCGGCCCGATAGTACCGGCCGCGGAAGGATTAAGATATCAACCACGCGGCCTCCAAAGCCGGTGTACGTTTCTCTCGTGAACAACGGTAACATGCAGCCTACGGTGAGTGCTGTGGGTGACAACAACGTACTCATCAACGTGCACCCTCAAACCGGGATGCCGCATGTACTCATGTACAACCTTAAGCGCCATGTCTACACACCCGTGAAGGGTGCGCTTAGTGGCAGGGGTAACTAATTTAAGCTCGGCAAACGCAGTCATCACGAAGAGCGGTGCGGTGAAGTTGAACCAGCCTGGCAAACCAGCGCGTCTGTTATACAGGATGCCTATGAGTAGTGCCGCCTTACTGAAGTTCGTGAATGCATGTGATAACCGCGATGGGAATATGTGGGATTATGATCCGGCGACCGACCGGCTAGCCTATTCTACCTCTGACCAATCGGTGACGATGGTGGTGGGTGGCAAGGTTCAAACCTGGAAAGTTCCAGGGTGGGGTGGTATTGTTATTCAATCTCTTTACCTTGAACCAGGTGTCCACCATGTGTGGCTTTGTGAATCAATGTGGCCCCTAGGCTGGGGTTTGGTGGTGTACCGTGACAACGGTGAGCCACTGGCTCGTTCTGTACAAGGAGCTGGAGTAATACCCTGGTTTCAGCCGGTTACGACCCAGGAATACACGGTGCTATGCCAATTTGGCCTACAACACGGTCCGCAGTAGAAGTCACATCCCGGGGTATGAATAACCGCGACAAAACCCACGGGTTCAACCCAGTTCGTTGACATGGTGAGGAAAATACCTATGCAACGCCATTTAGCAGGTTTTCTTGGTGCATTCAGGCCGCGTTACTGTGTGCTATACGCCATGGGTGCAGTTGGACTTGCCATTTCGTGGTGGGCCAACGGCTGCGCTGTCGCGATTGCCCAAAGGTATCACCAACCGATGCTGATTTGTTGGAAGGGGAAGATAGCGGAGGTTCACGATGGTACGCTGCAAGCGATCGCGCTACCGCAGCTTCCTAAACGGTACATACCGATCTCTGCAACTGTATCGCAGACCGCGTTCTGCGTGCTCGCGCGATACACGCCACCCCCCACTATTGAACCATACGAACCTGGCTCATTCTCATTTGATAACGATAATGGACCCCCGGAGAAGGATTGTTTGCTCATTATCAAGGGAACTGGCCGACCCACAGTGACATTTCTTAACAATTTTTACGGCCACAACGTAGTACTTGGCGCTCGGTACGCGTACATTGAACAATGGCCAGATTACGACGGGCCTTCAACAAACGGTGATACACTTAACGGTCATCCTGGCTTAGTGACTGCTGTGAACATGAGCACGTTAGCAACCGCGACGATACCGGGCAGCAAAAGTGTTCGTGGTACACCGGGTGCCGGAAGTGTGGCAGTTCTCCTGGACAACGGGGCTGTAATGGTTTATCGCGATAGGGTACCAATTCGGGTATTGCACATACCACCCAACATGAATATTGGCGCTCGGCCCTGGGATTATGACAGCGCCACCTCAGTATTGGTATCATTGAACGGATTCGGTTCCTTGGAGACATTAAAGCTGTACAATGCCCAAACCGTAAAGGAGATACCAGTTCCTCAGGCAATTCCTTTACAGGCAACGATGTCGATTAGATTGCAGCCCATTGTGGATAACACATGGTGCCAGGTCATTTCGGATATTTCGTACACTCAAATCGCGGTTGTTTCGCCCAACGGTACAAACCTGGGATCGCTCCCGCATGTTGTCCATGATCAGTATTTTCACTGGGACGTATCGTTTCAGCCGCTCAGCCCGATGGAAGTTCGTTTTCTTCAACGGTTGCAGAAGAACTAACCACTGGATAATCGGTGCCTGTAGGTTATGATGCCCTCGCCTATTGCACTTTCTGGCCATTGTTCAAAAATACGCGTGTGTGTTGATTGGGTTACCACATCGTCGGCAGCACAGGTGCGTTTACACGGGGCAAACCTGGTGGCCTTGACGGTTAAAATTCACCGCCCAGTAATAGGTGGCCGACGGTGCCGCTAGTCAAAACGGGGAACGTTAACTGTCTCGCCGTCGCGCAGTGCAGATTGGTGGGCGCAGATACCGGGTGCTGTCCAATTGGCTGCAGTGACTGCATCTACTGCAGGACTGCGCTCCTCTACAATGCTGCGTATGAACTCGTGAACGAGGTGAGGATGCGATCCGCCATGTGCACCGTCGGTGTCATACTGCGTGAAGCCTCGTAGCGGCTCCGGTAGGCGGTCGGCGAAGTCGGGGATATCTGCACGTGTTACGTCAACGGGCCGCCCGCCGAATGGGCGCGGCGCATCGCCCAGCGTGAAAAGAAGCGGCTTTTCGTTCCACAGCTGGTTCCACTCAAAGCTCTGGCGTGTGCCGTAGACGGAAAAGCTCTCTACGTAAGGACGTGCCGTTTCAAACCATGAGCGAGTGACCTCGGCTGCTGCATACGTGTTCTCTAGCCTTAGCAACGCAGTCTCAAGGCGGTACGGGTTACCACCAGGCTGCTTGATGCGATCGGAAAGCATGCCAGATCCCAGGCAGTTTACGTGTATTACTCGGGTATTGGTCAGGCTCAGCAGGGGAGCAATGGCATGCGTAGCATAGTGCATGGGAGGCACCGACTTCCAGTAGTCAGGATAGCCTTCCACGTCCTGAAAGTAGACGCCGCGTAGGAAAGTTAATTCGCCTAGTTCGCCTCGTTTGGTGAGATCTTCTACAAACAGATATTCGCGCGAGTAAACGGCTGTTTCCATCATCATGTAATTTTTACCAACGCGGCGCTGGGTCTCGACGATACTGAAAAGCTCGTTGAGCGTAGAACCCATGCACACCGCGCTGGCACAGTGCTTATAGGCTGAAAGTACTTTCAACGTTTGGCTGGCATGCATTAGGAACGGGGTCACCAGGTGAACGGCATCAATGTCGGTTTGGCCCAGCATTTCATCAAGGTCCGTGAACCGGCGCTGAATCTGGAAGTGGTCGGCTGTAGAACCCAGGCGGTGGGAGTCCTGATCGCAGAGGATTACCTCACCAACGTCGGGATGGTTCTGGTAGATGGGAACGAACTCGGCTCCGAACCGAAGTCCCACCACCGCAACACGAATCTTTTCTTCCCTCATGACCACCCTCTCGTGAAAGTTTGACTTAATGTATGCCTAATGAGCCAGCAGCCGACCGGGTAATTGTTTACCCAGTCGGCTGAGGTTTGCTCGCATCACCGCTGTATGCAGCCGCGTGGTGCCCCGCAGGTACTGACTATGCCAGGTCGAATCGATCCAGGTTCATCACCTTGGCCCATGCAGCCACGAAGTCATGGATGAACTTGGCGTGTGCGTCCTCACATCCATAGACTTCCGCGACGGCTCTCAGTTCCGAATTTGAGCCGAAGATTAGATCCACTCGCGTTCCAGTCCAGCGAACTTTCTGTGTCGCCTTGTCACGACATTCAAATAGCGATTCGGCCTCGGTTGTGGGCGTCCACTTCATGGAAGGATCTAGCAGGTTTACAAAGAAGTCGTTGGAAAGTACCTGCACTCGGTTGGTGAACACGCCGTGTTGTGAGTTGTCGTAGTTGGCGCCCAGTACTCGCATTCCCCCCACGAGAACCGTCATTTCCGGGATGGTGAGCCTCAATAGCTGCGCCTTATCGATGAGCATCTCCTCGGCGGGTACCGTGTGCCCAGCCTTGAGGTAGTTGCGGAAGCCATCCGCTACCGGTTCCAGTACAGCAAACGACTCTACGTCAGTCTGCTCCTGCGAGGCGTCTGTTCGCCCCGGGACAAACGGCACGGTTACAGAGAAGCCCGCGCTCCTGGCTGCAGCCTCTATGGCAGCTGCGCCGCCCAACACAATGAGGTCGGCAAGTGATACCTGTTTGCCGCCGGTGTGGGTGGAGTTGAACTCGTGTTGTACTTTCTGTATGGCATGTAGTGCCACGGCTAATTGTGCAGGATTATTAACCTCCCAGTCCCGCTGGGGTGTGAGCCGTATCCGCGCGCCGTTTGCACCACCCCGCTTGTCGGATCCGCGGAACGTTGCGGCAGAGGCCCAGGCGGTCAACACCAGTTGGGAGATGGAGAGGCCGGATGAGAGAAGCGCTTGTTTCAGTGTTTCTACGTCTCGGCTGTCAATGAGCGGATGCGTTACAGCAGGTACAGGATCTTGCCATATGAGATCTTCCTTAGGAACTTCGGGGCCGAGGTACCGTGAACGAGGGCCCATATCGCGGTGGGTTAGCTTGAACCAGGCGCGTGCAAAGGCATCTGCGAACTCATCGGGGTGCTCATAGAAGTGACGTGAGATCTTCTCATAGGCCGGGTCCTCGCGTAGTGCAAGGTCTGTTGTAAGCATAGTAGGGGCGTGTCGGCGGTGAGGGTCGTGGGGATCCGGTACGGTACCCGCACCCGCGTCGCCTTTGGGTTTCCACTGGTGCGCGCCAGCCGGGCTTTTCGTAAGCTCCCACTCATAGCCAAACAGGTTCTCAAAGAAGTTGTTGCTCCATTGAGTGGGGGTAGTTGTCCAGGTTCCTTCCAGGCCGCTCGTGATGGTGTCATCCCCGCTACCGGTTCCATAGGAGTTGATCCAGCCCAGTCCCTGGCTCTGAATGCTGGCAGCTGCAGGCTCACGGCCCACGTATTTGCTGGGATCTGCGGCGCCATGTGTCTTACCAAACGTGTGTCCGCCAGCGATGAGCGCAACAGTCTCCTCATCATTCATGGCCATGCGCCCGAACGTCTCGCGGATATCACGAGCCGCTGCAATGGGGTCTGGAACACCATTAGGCCCTTCGGGGTTTACGTAAATAAGTCCCATTTGCACGGCTGCCAGTGGGTTCTCGAGATCCCTGTCGCCCGTGTACCGCTTGTCGCCGAGCCACACGGTCTCCGAGCCCCAGTAGGCGTCTTCCTGTGGCTCCCACACATCTTCACGACCACCGCCAAAGCCAAATGTCTTGAAGCCCATCGATTCAAGGGCGCAGTTACCAGCCAGTATCATGAGGTCCGCCCACGAAATGCTGCGGCCATATTTCTTTTTGACAGGCCATAGAAGACGACGGGCTTTGTCGAGGTTGGCATTATCCGGCCAGCTGTTTAACGGTGCGAACCGCTGTGTACCGGCGCCGCCACCGCCACGACCATCCGATATCCGGTAGGTTCCAGCGCTATGCCAGGCCATGCGGATGAACAGTGGACCGTAGTGCCCGAAGTCCGCCGGCCACCACTCCTGCGATGTTGTCATGAGTTCGTAGAGGTCGCGCTTTACGGCTGCCAGGTCGAGCTTTTTGAACTCTTCAGCGTAATTAAATCCATTGTCCATTGGGTTAGAAAGGTTGGAATTCTGGCGAAGTATGGAGAGGCGCAGTTGGTTGGGCCACCAATCCTGGTTTCTGGTGCCACCGCCTGCCGCCTGCAGGTAGGCGCCGGTAGTAAACGGGCATTTTGCCCCTTCCTGCTCTGGTTCAAAACCGGTCTGTTGCGAGTTACTGTCCATTTTGGTGTCACTCATAAGCGTTACCCCTTTGGTTTTTCGGTATCGAGCTCTTTCTGACATTCGGGACAGATGCCCCAAAAGATGACTTCTGCCTCCTGAACAACAAATCCGTGGTCCGTGGATGGCTCCAGGCAAGGCGCATGTCCTACAGCACAATCGATGTCTGCGGTGAGGCCGCATCTTCGGCAAACAATGTGATGGTGGTTGTCGCCCACACGCGCCTCGTAGCGCGCCGGATGTCCAGATGGTTGAATGCGGCGAACCAGGCCAGCCTCCTCCAGAACATGCAGGTTATCATAGACGGCCTGCGTAGAGAGCGTGCCAAGCCGCTTCCTCGCCACCACTGCAATGGCATCGGCGTCCCGGTGTTGACCCTCGCCCGTGATAGCGTTAAGCACAGCCAGTCGCGGCGCCGTTACACGCAGGCCCGCATGCTGCAGCATCTCCTGCGGATTATAGTGGTTATACGTCATAACGGTCTCATTATATCGACTTTTATGGAATGAGTCAATAGTTGGAATAATTCAATAAAATAGGCAGATTATCAACTTTAGTTTTCAAAATACGGCTTAAGCTGTAATATAGCCGTAGTCAGGTTTCCATACGCTGCAAGATCGTTCCCAATAGAGTTTAAGGGACCTGGCGGTAGCGAGCCTCTCATGTCGCCTTCACTGGTGAGGATGAGCATCCTGTTGACGGAGGGTT
This sequence comes from bacterium, assembly GCA_021777995.1. Lineage (GTDB taxonomy): Bacteria > Armatimonadota > Chthonomonadetes > Chthonomonadales > Chthonomonadaceae > JAJZFK01. The sequence goes on along the minus strand of JAJYCW010000108.1, from coordinate 4,093 downwards.
GTAGTAATCGATTTTCCCGGCGTTTAATGGAGGAATGAATTGGCAGATAACCACCATAATGAGTGGACATCGCTTCTATCGACCATAGAAGTTGCCAAACTGGAGAAGGCACTGGAGGACGATCCAGAGAATCTCGATGCTCATGATGAACTACTACCGCATTACATGATGGAGGCCCTGGTATCCGATGATTATGTTCCTCTGCATTTAAAGCATCTCGCCTGGTTGATTGAGAACCATGCTGAAAGCGAAATCCTCCGGACACCGTCCTGCAGGATTAAGTTCACTGCGGACCGCACAATTTGTAAAACTGTAGCCGCGTTGTGGATGCAACAGGCCGCGAAGTATCCCAACAACCCGGCCGTACTGGGCAATGCTGCATTCAATTTAATGACTCCGATCAACTCTCGATCCCATTGGGCACAGGCTCGAAAGTGGCAGCTGAAAGCGGAGAAGCTTGAGCCACACAAAGCGGAATGGAAATCGCTGCTTGGAACATACCATCGACATCTCTCCTGGGGCAAGCGAGACGACAAGGCCTGAGTAGCGTCGTTGCTGCGAGCCTTACGTTACTGCAGAGAGGAATATGATTTCACCGACGATGATGTGGCAAGGCGTTGCTCCTTGAGAAGATGGCTCAATGCGCTTTTAAGGGAAGGGATTATGTCGCCGCGGAGCACTACGCTCAATCGCTCCTGGACGCAGCCCCTCTGTTCAAAAACCGTGACTGGGGCTGGAACTATGGGAACACTGTACACTGGGGCCACATTTATCTCGGTAAAATCTCCCTACTTTCCGGTGACAGAAATGCTGCGCTGGGTCACCTCAAAAAAGCGGCGAAGATCCACGGATCACCTCTACTGAATTCGTTTGGGCCCGACTTCACGCTGGCGCGCGGCCTGCTTGAATTGGGTATGCAAGAGGCAGTTTTGGACTACTTAAAGGCGTGTGGCAGCTTTTGGGAATGTGGCAAGAAGGAGTTGGAAGCCTGGACTGAAGCGATTAAGCAGGGCGATATCCCCAATTTTGAACCTGGCTATTAGATTTATTATGTCTGTTGATATCCTCCTGCCAATCGCTGTTGACAAGTGGCCCAAGCGCAACCTGCGGCTCGTTCCAACGAATATCGCCCACGTTCTCGACCTAAGCGATGCTTTTGAGCGGCCGCCAGGAGAACCACATTCTGTAGAGCGCATCCTCTTTCAGCACACGGGCATCCAAGCAGGTTCCCAAGTCATCGCGCCGTACGCGGTTCGCCGAGGATTCTATTCGGGTGTCGAAGTGCACCTCCGTCATCCCCAATCGGTTATGTGCTAATCCCTAGAAATGAACCACCTTATCGTCCCAGCAGGTCTGCAGGTAGTCAATTTGTCCCTCGTGCCCCAGGGCATTCCTGCTGGGCAGCCACATGAGGAATGTCATCGGGACCGGATAGCCGAAGGTAGAATCCAGCATCGAACCGGTCTCTGCGGTTGTCAGTGAGGCAATTACCCGTACGAACTCCTCGGTATTCCTGCGGTAGACCCGCTCCATCTCCTGCCGATCCGTTAGGGCCTCTTCCGCAGCGTTCATCACCGCCTGTATACCGGGTATTTCCTCTTCTATCGGCAGCCTTCTATTCCTCAGCATTATGGCAAATCGGTCCACGTAGAGTGCCGTGTGAGCGGCAATTCGTATGGCAGAGTTGGCCGTGGGGCAGGGCTTCCATGTCAGCCTGTCGTCAGGCACAAACGAAAACGTCTTAAGGAAGCTCTCCATCGCCTCAACCGCTGCTTCCTGGCATATCGTAACGAGGTTCTCCAATTTATGGGCTCCTTCCAGCGCGGCTTGTGACGCCTATTCGCATTCACCGCAGGCTCCGTTTTGTAATTACGACCTGGCTTGCAGTTTGTCCTCTTGCAATGCAGAAGCGATAGAATTCAATTCAACTAGGTATACCATTCGGCAATAGCACACGTAGGCAGTAGTAATTGTATTGCCGTTCGTCACGGATATTGATAAGCTGGCACAAAGTCGCCAAACGTCGATAACACGCGGCAATAGAATAGTGGGTATGGGCTCGGCAGGTTCTACATCGTAGGTGTGTCATAATGTCCGGGGGGAGGAAGAACAGATGCGCGGTAACGATATTACTTTGCATAAACCCCAAAAGCCACCTGCGGCGCGTGCTCACCAACGAACGGGCATATACACGCGTACAATTAAAAAGCTGGGCGAAGCAGGATGGGATCCCGCAGTGGCGCCACCGCCTATATCGAAGACAGCGACATTGATGAAATTGTGGATGAACGAGGATGCTGTCGACAGTACGCAGGCAATGAATGAAGCGGAGAAGAGACTGCGAGAGTTTAAACGCGATATGAATAAGGCGCGTAAAGAGTCAGGCTCTAGCTTGTGCTATCCTGACGTTTAATGACCAAAACAATCTACATTGATACCGGCGTTCTCGGCTTGATCACCCATCCTAATGCTTCATTAGAAGTAAAACAGGTACGGGAATGGGTTCTGACCATGGAAACAGCCGGGCATAGACTGGTTGTGCCAGCTGTAGCTGACTACGAGCTTCGTAGGGAGTTGATACGCTCTCCCCAAAAAAAGGGGCTGATGCGACTCGATGAATTCATTGCGGCAAAACCAAACCGGTTTCTATCAATCACGGATGACGCGTTGAAAAGCGGGGCGGAGCTGTGGGCTGAGGCCCGGAACAAAGGGAAACCATCGGCAGAAGATCCTGCGCTTGATGGTGACGTTTTGCTATGCGCGCAGATACGGTTGCTAGAAACGGCTTGTTCCGCATACGTTGTTGCTACAACCAATTTAAAGCACCTAGGGTTATACGTGCACGCGAAACATTGGTGGGACATTCATCCAAGTTAATAGATGCTTTTAAACGTCTGGGGTGAGAAACCCTACCCAAGTATTACAGTCTTTATTAATCGCCACTGATGTGGCGCCATGCCGACACGCCAACCAATCATGCGCACCATGACACCAACGTTCAGAAGAAGGCCAAGGCCGCAATCTTGTGGTGCGAACGTGCATCCAGCAAAAGCAATAAACCCCGGAGCTACGCGCTGATACCGCACGATGCCGTGGAGATCAACCGAACCTTCCAGAGCCTCGTTCGTGCGTGAGATCGACCGGCACAGGAATAAGCCAAAAAGAAGCGAAACCAAGAGATGTATGACCTTCATAACCTGGGATGGCATCACTTCCAGCAACTATGCCTGACAATCACGCGCGAAATCCTTGGTCAGACGGTGGAGTCCTTCTTGGACACCTCCGATGCCGGGCAAGATGGAGCCTTCGTAGGAACGTGGAAGACGAACGAAGGAGAGCTGCTTCAAGGGCGCTTTGTGATTCAATGCAAGTTCACAAGTAAGCCGGGCAAAAACCTTGTTATCTCCGATCTCACCGACGAGGTAGAGAAGGTCAGGCGCCTCGTTCAGAATGGGCGCTGTGACTGTTACATTCTCATGACAAATTTCGGCCTCACCGGCTCTTCTGAAGGAGCGGTAGAGGCTTTGTTCACGAACGTGGGCGTGAAACATGTCATAACATTTAGTTCCACGTGGATTTGCGATCAAATAAGAGAGAGTAAGCGCCTTCGGATGCTGGTACCGCGCCTCTATGGCTTGGGTGATCTCAGTCAGATTTTGGACGACCGGGCCTATGAGCAGGCGAAAGCTCTACTTACGTCGCTGAGCGACGAGCTGTCCAAGGTGGTTCTGACGGGCGCCTATCACAAGGCCGCGGAGGCAATGGTCCAACACGGATTTGTCCTTCTCATCGGTGCGCCGGCCGCTGGTAAGACCACAATTGCCTCCATGCTTTCAATGGTCGCAATGGACCATTGGGGCGCATCTATCCTGAAACTTGACGACGCCGTAAAAATGGTGGATCACTGGAATCCCGATGAACCGTCGCAGTTCTTTTGGATTGACGATGCCTTCGGCGTGACGCAGTACGAGTCGCTGCTCGTCAATGGTTGGAATCACCGTTTACCGATGATCAACGCCATGCTTAAAAGAGGTGCAAAAATTATCATGACGTCCCGAGACTATATCTATAAACGCGCACGAAATGGTCTCAA
>JAJYCW010000107.1 GCA_021777995.1 bacterium | reverse complement strand
CGCGTGTTCAAAGGACAATGCGGCTGGCTGCATGTTTGCTTGCTGCTTTTTGAAGGCAGCAACCCTTGCAACCAGTTCACGCTTTTTGCCTGGCAACCAGTTAATTACGCTGTTATACTCCTGCTCTGCCTTACCCAATTGTCCCATCTCCAGGTCCACATTACCCAGTGTTTCATGTGCTGCTGGGCTGCCTGCCGCTGCATGCTCTGCCCTCTGCGCTAGCTGTAGTGCATTGGTCATGTGTTTGAACCGCAGCAAGGCAGTTGCTGCTGCATCCAATACCTGGGGCGAGTCCGGTGGGTTGTGCATGGCAGCTGAAAAGTGAATGAGTGCGCCAGAAATGTCACCAGTCTCTGCCAGAAGGTTCGCAAGTTTTAATTGAGAAACAGCCTTAGTTGGATCAGCCGCTACTGCTGCCTGGGCAGCATTCATATTGATGGCAAGATCCGCAAGTTCCTCGTAAATCCCTTTCGTGAAACTCGCCATGGCCGAGTTACCCACCGCACGGTATGCAATCTCAAGCTGCTTTGCAATCTCAGCGTTGTATCTATCGACAACTGCAGCCCGTTGAAGTATGGTTACTGCTTTAGCAGCCTGGTTTTGCTGCAGCAGCAAGCTTCCATACACCAGTAGTGCATTGGCGTCATTTGGTGCAAGGTCCACTGCAGTCGATGCCTGTTCGGCCGCATCGGTTACATTTCCCTCGGACTTGTAAAGGTTCGCCAGTGTAAGATGAGGTACTTCCGAATGGGGTGCCAGCGATGCCGCCCGAGCGAACTCACGCTGCGCCTTTGAGTTCTGGTGAGCATCCTCCAACAGCAAGCCTAAAGCAACGTGATAGTCTGGTTGGCTGCCATCTAGCTGTACTGCTTTCCTGGCAGCATAAAGCGCTGGTCCATGTTGTTGCAACTGCTCTTCTGCACCGGATAGGTACGCCCACGAACGCGCGGAAGATGGATCGATAGCCGTTGCCTGCTGCATTTCGGCTTTGCAGAGCTGCATTTCACGCTGAGTGTAATAAAAGCGCCCCAGCAGAAAGTGGGCGTCTGCAAGATGAGGGTGAGTCCCGACAAATTGCTTCAACTGGTTAAATGCCGAGGTCACCATGCCGGTTCCCAAAAGAGCTTTGGTCCATTCGGAACGTAACCGCGCAGAGTTTTGGTCCAGATTGCACGCCCGGCTTAAAACCACTGAGGCAGGTTTGAACTGACCAGACTCGTTGAGCCTTTTGCCAAACCAATAAAGGTAAGTGGGATTGTTCTTCTGTGTCTTTACTTGATGCATAAGCTCAGGTAAAGACATCTTGCTAAACATCCTGTTTTGATACCAGGGTCCCTGTACTACTCCCCACCAACCAACACTAACCGCAAGGACAACGAACAGAAATCGCAGCAGGAGGGGTACCCTCCTGCCTGCGATCCTATCGAAGCGCGGTCTAGCTGCTTTGGTAGGTTCATGGACGCTGCTAGCCGCCGATAGCTTCATGTTCATGCTCTCGTTTACTTATGGTTGTGCCAGATATCATTAGGACTGCCAATAGCAACCTTTAGAGTATCTGCCGAGACCGATTTTGCGTGCCCGTCTGCGAAAGTACAGTTAACCTTGCCGAAGTGGCGAGGATACGGCCTCCGGCCACCATTTCGACATGAGCCCCAGTCTTCGGTACCCGGCACACCGAAATCCCAGTCGACCGATCCGCCCTGTACCCACACCGAGGGATTAAACAGAAATGGTCCATTTCCGCTGTTCGTGGTGCATCCTGTCCAGGATGGTGAGCCATCATTGAAATGCGGGTCGGCGGCCAGAGTGGCGGCGCTTCCTGTCTCGGCTGCATCGGCGAACGCTACATAATTGGCGGGCGAATATATCCCTGCTTCCGGTGCACCCGGGAATGCACCGCCGTTCCCCACTGCCACCCATCCCATGGTCATGCCAGAGTTGCCGCCATAGGGTTGGGCGTTGTAGCCATAACTTGTTGGATCATATCCTGAGTTTGCAAATGGATCGTCGGGACAGAGATAAATTCCCTTCCCTTTCCCATTGGCAGAGTCGTATGGGCTGCCGGAATCACCGAACTTCTCAATGTAAGGCTTTAGTGTCATGCGCCACATTGAACGACCACCATCGCCGCTCGCCCAGCCACAAGCGTAGGTTTCGTCATAATCCTGGTTGTACATCATGAGTGCAAGACCCATCTGTTTCAGGTTAGACACACACGTTATAGCGCGCGCCCGCTCTCTCGCTTGCGCAAACACCGGAAAGAGGATTGCAGCCAGAATTGCAATAATTGCGATTACAACCAACAGCTCGATAAGAGTAAAACCCTTGTTGTTACGCACCATTCGTCGCTCCTTTAGCTATGATGCCGCACATCTATTTCAGGGTGATGCATTACCGCCTTGCACGATCGACACGAAAAGCGTTCGTGGCCTAAAACCATTACCCCGTACGTACCAGTTGCCCGTGAAAAGAATGGCTAATGCCCACACCTACTTACCATGGATACATCGGTCTTGGCAGACCCAAGATTGACAACATTGAGATAGCCGGTAAAACCGAACGCTCACGTGGAACTAAACACCAACCCTACAGAAACTTATAAATATCTCGAACTTAATCTAGAAGCATCACTCACTTGTAATAATATCGTCTTCATACGGTTTTGTCAACAATTTCCACAATTTTTGCACACATTTTATGATAACTTTTATTTAATCAACTAAATTAATCATGTTATTGTTTACATATATTGTACATGTACAGGCAATGTTTGTCCTTAATTCAGCTAATGAATGCAATAGAGCGACGTTATCTGGTCAAAATTTACTTTGGAGCAGCAATGCCAGACGATAGCGCGGAGTCGTGATTCACGGTTTTGGAGGTCTCTTTTGCGTTGAACCCTTAATCGGCCGACGGACTGAAAACTGACGCTTTAACCTATCCCAAACATTGAAGACAATCGGACACAAACTTAGATAATCTAATAGAAACAACATGCGCGACCTGAAATTTGCCTCATTCAGGTACGGAAAATCTCGGCACGATTTTGGGCGAAGATCATATACAGAGCAACGGTTATCAGGTTGGAGAAACGGGCACGGGATAGACGCGAGGTGCTTCGTTCCGTCCGACGCGACGCGCACATATTTTGCTTGAAACTGTCTGGGGCTACTCATTACATGCCGGGCCAGCCTTGCGATATCGGCATCGTCAACGACCACCTGGAGTTTTCGACAGCACCTGCCGCACGATAGACAATCTATCTGGCGCCATACGGATTGGGTCTCCTCGCGCACCCTCTCATCCAACAATGTGTTACTTAGCGGAAGATCTCGAAGCACGAATGTTCGGAATTGCATGTCTTGCGTTGCATTTTGCACGGTGTACCGCTCAATCTGCTTTATGTCCCTAATAATTGGCGAGGTGTTGGTTTGTTTGGTCAAAAGTTGTGTCCACGAGCCCGTATTGGTCCAGATATCACCAGGAATAACTCTGCAACAAAATGTTGCTGCCAACCGAGTTGTTGTGAACTGGTGAACTAGGTCCGTTGTAAAACGACGGGCCCCGCAGAAACCCGTTCGATTGCGCGACTACCTACAGATGCTACTCAGCAGAGCGGTTTAGAGTACCCAGCAAGTGCTAAAGCTATCACCGTATGCCGCGAATTGCAATCACAGCCTAGTATTCATAGCTAATGCGGAAAAGACTACTGCAACGATTGCTTGCTAATTTCGCAAGATTCTTAGTGTATACTTTAGGTCACGTTTCCATGATTATACACCTCTAATCATCACTTCGATGCTCGCAGAGCCAACCGTGCCCTAGAGCCGGAAGCGCATGAACATCCGCGGAACTGCTGCGCCCGCAGCAGTACAAAAATCTGCGGCGATCGGCTTCGGACTTCATTTTTTATATCATTGAGAGTTAATACTATGACGTTGAAATCCTGCAATGCAGCGGGAAACATTCGCCGATTCGGTTCTACCGCCGGGTTTTGCGCGATTGCTCTTGCCGCCACCAGCCTTTCGGCCAGCGCCCAAACAGGCATGAAACCCCCTACGGTTAATACCGGTGATACAGCGTGGATGCTCATATCCGCAGCGTTAGTAATGCTCATGACCCCAGGCTTGGCGTTGTTTTACGGTGGAATGGTCCGTTCTAAAAACATCTTAAACATGCTAATGCAGAGCTTTGTCGCGCTGGGTATTGTAACCATTGTCTGGGTGTTGTGGGGTTACTCGCTTGCATTTGCTCCCGCAAACCCATTCATTGGCGGCCTTCAATGGATGGGATTAATGCACGTTGGGGGTGCACCGTCTCCGCTGTATGCTCCCACAATCCCGCATCAGCTTTATATGATCTATCAAATGATGTTCGCAATCATTACACCTGCGCTTATCAGTGGGGCCATCGCAGAGCGGATGAAGTTTTCGGCATACTGCCTGTTCATGGTGCTATGGTGCACGATAGTCTACTGTCCGATCGCTCACTGGGTTTGGGGTAGCGATGGATGGCTGAACAAACTGGGTGCCCTCGACTTTGCAGGTGGCACCGTGGTTCACATTAGTAGTGGGGTCTCCGCGCTGGTGCTGGTATTAATGCTTGGTACACGTTCGGCCTCTGGTACTCTTGCAGAGGAAGAATTACGCCCACATAACCTTCCTATGACGCTGACGGGAACGGCTTTACTTTGGTTCGGCTGGTTTGGCTTCAATGCTGGTAGTGCTTTGACTTCCAGCAGCCTGGCAGTTTCCGCTTTCTGTACCACTCACGTTGCCGCGGCTGCGGCGGGCCTTACATGGATTCTTATAGAGTGGGTCAAATTCAAAAAGCCGTCCGCTCTTGGCTTTGCCACTGGAGCCGTGGCTGGGCTCGTTGCTATCACGCCGGCGTCTGGATTTGTCAGCATTGGCGCTGCCATTATTATAGGTATCTGCGTATCATTCATATCGTTTAACGCTATCAAACTAAAATCCATCCTGAAATTTGACGACGCACTCGATGTCTTTGGAGTACATGGCGTTGGCGGAATGTTTGGTGCAATAGCCACCGGCCTCTTTGCCTCTACTGCGATCAACGTTGCCGGTGCTAACGGGCTTTTCGAGGGTGGTGGAACGGCTCTGGTACTAAAGCAGTTGGCAGCCGTGGGAAGCACCGTGGCATTCGCTGCGTTTGGCACATTTATCATAGTCAAGGTGCTTCAGCTCACCATCGGGATTCGAGTTTCTACCGACGAAGAATCAGCGGGTCTCGACGTATCGCTCCACAGTGAAGAAGCCTACGCGATGGCTGACTAGGTTTTCTATGCCGGTGGGTTACAACGGCTAGCAAGCGATACCAGGATAATAAATCCGTCATTTGGAAAACCGCGAGAGGAAAAGGGCAACAAAAACGCATGGTAACCATACTCTGTACAGTGGGCACTTCGTTGTTGGGCAATATTAAAAACTCCAAGACCGAAGCATTCACCCAACTTACTCTCACAATAGAAAATGCGAGCCATATTGCGTCCATTTTATCGTCGTACGATCCATCAGATAGAAACTGTGGCGCGGAGGTAAACTCCCTTAACTCACTTGTAAAGTTGCACCCCGATACGGATCTTGAGAAACTTGTTCTGTTTACATCCGATACAGACGATGGTAGGCTAGTAGGTGCAATACTGAAAAATTTCTTCTCAAACCAGCGCACCAAATTGAACTTTAAAACCGTCGAAGTCATTCCAGTTAAAGACCTTAATGACAACGATCGTCAAAGGTTTAAGTCCAGTGGCCTTCGAACCCTGGTGCGCGTAATGACGGACAGCCTTAAGCAAGCTCGCAGTTTCGGCCACGAGGTGCTAATCAATGCCACTGGCGGCTACAAGGCGCAGATTGCTTATGCAACTCTAATTGGCCAGCTCCTCAAGGCTCCTGTATACTACCAGTTCGAGCGGTTTCCTGAGATTATCGAAATGCCGGTAATGCCGGTTGGATTTGACCTTTCGTTGTACCTTTTGCACGCAGAACTCCTGAATGAAATGGAGGATAATCTCATTCCAGAAACAGACTCCAGACTCTGTGCGGCGCCGGCAGCACTGGAACCAATGTTTTACCGTGAGGATGGGAAGGTCATTCTAACGGCATTGGGCAGCCTTTACACCGAGTCAATGCGAGATCAGTTCCGTGCCATGCCTCCACTACCGCCAGCTAGCAATAAATCACCGGCTGATAAGAAGATTATCTCTAGCCACGGCCATCACCGTCCCCGGGCCGTAGAACCCCTCATTGAACAGCTAATACTGCTAGATCAGATCGTTGCCGTGCACCATGAACCCGGTCAACCAACGCATCGCTTCCTTGAGTTTAAGACCGATCCGGATGTGTCAGTTGTAAAGGCTCACGTTCGTGACACCGCGGGGATGAACCCGCCCTGCACACTCGTTTTACATACCACGTCGCGTACTATTATTGAGCAGGCGGCTTTGCGGCTCTGGCTCGAAGAGAAATTCTGCAATGGTACACCATGACCACTGCCGCTACCTGTGGGCTGATCGACCACACTTCAGTTCCAATTTGCTGGTATTCTTTTAGTAACATTCTGATTTGAAGTCTAGGGACGTGCATTATTTGGTGCTCGCTAGCTACTTCTTGGTTGCTGGTATGGAGGAGCGAAATCACCATGGATTTACAGAGATTACGGCAAGACCACCTGTGCGAAACAGATGAGTTAGCCTCCCTTGTAGCCGCAGGAACCACTAATCTCCGAATTGTAGACATGCGTGGACATGTGCGATCGACCCCAATGCCTGATGGCAGCCAGAAGGCGGACTACGTTTCTGCAGGCGACGAGTACAAAGAAGGTCATGTACCTGGTGCGATCTATATTGACTGGACACGTGACATTGTTGATCTTTCCGATCCCGTGCCGGTTCAGATTGCTCCCGTATCTCAACTTGTAGACATGTTTCAGCGAGCAGGAATTGGTGACGACTGCCAGGTAATTGCATACGACGACCACCCGGTTAGCCAGTTTGCCACGCGCCTATGGTGGGTATTAAGAACACTCGGTTTTCATAGTGTGCGCATATTGAATGGCGGCCTGCGGAAATGGATGGGCGAAGGTCGTCAGGTTACAAAAGAGATTACATCCTATCCTATGGCTCACCTCACGGCGCATCCTCGGCCCACGTTGCGCGTAACTGCCGAGGAAGTGGTCAGCCTCCTGGGTAGCGAAGGGGTCACTCTACTTGACGCGCGGGGTGCCGACCAGTACTACAATGAAGTACATCGCGGGTCTCGTGGGGGCCATATTCCAGGTGCACGACTGCTTCCCCGTGAGCTCCTGATCACCGAATCAGGTGAGTTTCTACCCTCGGAAGAACTACTGGCAAAGGTAGAACACGCTGGTGCCGATCCTGCCGATCGTTGCGTTGCCTACTGCAACGGAGGCGTAGCCGCAACCGCTGTGCTGTTTGCGTTGTCGATGCTGGGTTACCCTAATATTGCCAACTACGATGGATCATGGAATGAATGGAGTGAGCGTCTCGACCTGCCCGTAAACGACCCCTCTATTCGGTAGGTCGCCTTACGGACAGTGCCGAGGGCCATTTCCGCAGGATTATTTCAGTCTCACCTGCACGGGATGTCCGGTATATTCCACAACTTCGTCAGCTGCAGCCTGAAAAATGCCTGCGCCGCGCCCGGGCCTTACGAGAACAAGGTGGAATTTGCGATGCGATTGCATTCCGGGGTAACTGCCCTTTCGCTCTCCTATCGTAAGATACTGCGTGTGGTCATCCCACTCAAAGTCGATGGTACTATAAGCACCCCGTTCATAATCGTAGCTATCCCCCTCGTCCTCATACAGGCTAAAACGCGCATTGTCACCGGCATATACACGAATCTCAATCGGGGAGTCGGAAGCTTCAGCGTTGGGTACGGTTGGACCTATAGGAATAATAGATCCGCTCCTTACAAACAGCGGCATGCTGGCCAAAGGAGCGTGAACAACCACGGATCTGCCGCCTTGCTGCCGCTCGCCAGTCCAGTAATCGTACCACGCTGGTCCGGATGGCAGCAGGACATTTCGTGATACCGCGCCCTTCTCAACAACGGGTGCCACAAGTAGCGAAGGTCCAAACATAAACTCATCTGCTACATTGTGAACTTCGGAGTCGGTGCGAAAGTCCATCACGAGAGCGCGCATCATGGAATATCCTTCGGATGTCACCTTCCAGGCCACCGAGTAGATGTAAGGCAATAGGTGGTACCGTAACTCATTAAACTTCTGCAGGATTTCACGGTATTGAGGCGCAAACTTCCACATTTCTTTTCCGTAGTTCACCCCGTGTACACGGAACATTGGGCAAAATGATCCAAATTGGAACCAGCGGACAAAGAGTTCGGCATAGGCAGGATCTTCAGGATTGCTGCTGATATACCCGCCGATATCAGTATTCCAGTACGGGATGCCGCTCATGCTAAAATTTAGCCCCGCTGGAATTTGACGTGCCAAGGTTGGCCAGTCGCCATTAATATCCCCAGACCATGTCACTGCCCCATTCCGCTGCTGACCTGCCCATGCTGAGCGTGTGAGGATCATTACCCTCTTTCTGCTGGTAGTTCCACGCTGCCCCTCATAAACCGAGGTGGTGTGCATTAATGGATAGGCGTTGTATACGAGCGCACCGGGTCCGGCATGCGTCATGACGGTTGCGAATTCTCCCCAGGCCCCACATAGTTCGGGTTCGGATGCGTCGAGCCACCAGCCGTCGACCCCCAAATCGAACAGCTGTGTTTTCATCAGTTGCCAGTAGAGTTTGCGCGCTGCCGGGTTAAACGCGTCATAGTACCTGTCAGAGCAGTTGGATTTCATCAGGTACCCTTTACTCGCTAGCAGCGCGTAATTGCTGGAACCCGGTGCAAACTTTGCCCATACGCTAATCATAAAGTGAATGTTCTCGCTATGGAGCGCCGAGATCATTCCACGAGGATCGGGGTACCGATGAGGGTCAAATTTATTGGATCCCCACGGTGCGGGTACCCAGTACATCCAGTCCTGAATAATCCCATCGATGGGGATTTCCATACTGCGGTACTCTGCGGCTACCCCAAGCACCTCCTCCTGCGTTTGGTAGTGGTTCTTGCACTGCCAGAAACCCCAACTCCAGCGGCCAAACATTGGGACATTACCGGTAAGTTTGCGATACTCGCCAATGACATCATCCAGATCCGCGCCTGCCATAAAATAGTAGTCAATGACATCACCGGCCTGAGATTTAATCTGTAGATCTTTCAACGCATTTGGTGTCGCCCAGTTGAACTGCATGACGGCGTCCCGGGTTGCCTGAAAATACTCGATGCGAATGTTATACTTCTGCCCGGCGTTAAGGTGAATCGTAACGGATGCTGGCGTCGCTGGTTGTACCCGCCAGTTATCGACTAACAACGTATCATCCACGTAAAGCCGCGAGCCATCATCGGAAACAACCTCGAGCAGGTATGATCCTGTAACTGGCGCAACCAGTTCCCCGGTCCATCGCACAGAAAAGTTGTTCGCCCCCAACCCGGCAATCGGAGCACTGTTCTGCCAGTTGAAATTGATCACAGGGTCCACTCTGCTACTTACCAGGGTTTCGAAGTTCTGGCCCCTGTAGTACTCCCCTTTCAACCCACCAGCAGTACCACCATTGAAGAGAGCCGAAGCTGGCACGAGTTCGACTCCAGAAGTACCAAACTCAAAATCTGTAATTGCAGGATTATCCCAAAACAGACCATATCCTGCGCTGCTCAGCATTACAGGCACTGCGACATGCATGTTTTGTTGTTGCAGGTGGACAGACTTGCCATGGTAGTTCATCACGCCCTGCTGATGCTGGCCCAGACCGTAAAACGCCTGATCAGAGGCAAGCCGGAAACGCTGCGTGGAAATGTACGTCGCCGTGCCACTCACCTCCACAGGTTGAAACGATCGAGCATTGGATGGCAATTCCTGAAGCACCGTCATACCATCCGCGAGCTGAAACGCCAGCGTTTCAGTGGTGTGATCAAACAATACCCGGGTATGCTCGGTTTCTAGGATCGTGGTTTTCCCCTTTTGGTACCGCCGAACACGTACACTCTTGGGCCCGCTGATAACTGCAAGGCTATCATGTTTTACTGCACGGCTTCCAGCCCCGGCCGTAACCCGAATAGTTCTATCGGTATAAAATTGAACCGCTAACGTACCACTCTTTACAGGCAGTTCTAGGCGCTCTGCTTGAGAACCTGCCGACCTGCCACTTGCGTGACTAGCCTCCGGGAGCAAGCCATCAACAACAGCGAGAGTAAGCGGTGCGGCGGAAGCAGCGATGAACTCGCGCCGACCCGTCAAATTCTTGTGATCTTCTGTCACTTTATCGTTATTCCAATCTATAACAATCCGAGACGGGCAGGAACGTGAACCTGTCCGTCTCGTGTACCTGGGATTAGGAAATAGCTGCTGGTGCAGCCGTGCTGGTAATCCAACGCGCTTCGCCCATATCCGCTGGTTGCGGTTGGACATTAACGGTATCGCGGATCAATACGTTTGTTGACGAATCACCCAGATGAACCGTGGCCGTACCTGGCTGAAGGGCGAACTTGCGATCGTCCTCGTGCCAGTACCAGAAGCTGTAATGGGTGTAAGGAACCGTAAGTGTCACCTTACGGGTTTCGCCGGGTTTTAATTCAACACGAGCAAATGCAGCAAGTTGCTTGATAGGTCGCTTAACACCTGGTGTTTCCGGTGCGTGAATATAAAGCTGCACTACTTCAGAGCCCGCCATGTTACCGGTATTGGTTACCGTAAAGGTAGCTTGCAGAGGCTGCCTTGCGGAAATATCCGTGTGTTTAATGGCCCAATTGTCCACCTTGAACTGCGTATAGCTTAATCCATAGCCAAACGGATAGAGTACGTCGGCGGTGGTATACATGTACGTACGTCCCTTCCGCAGGTCATAGTCGTGGAAGTCCGGCAACTGATCGATGGAGCGGTACCATGTACAGGGCAATTTACCGCCAGGATTGTACTTACCGAATAGTACGTCCGCAATGGCAGTGCCCTGTGCCTGACCAGCAAATACGGCCAACACGATTGCCGGAAGGTTGTCCTGTTCCCAGTTAATCGCAACGGTGTTATTGGTGCTTAACACCAACACTGTTTTAGGATTAGCCTTGTAGACCGCTTGGATTAGTTCATGCTGTACCCCGGTAAGCTTGATATCCGGTCGATCATGCCCCTCACCGTCCACTTCCTGATTCACGCCACAGACGAGAATAACGACATCGGATTTTGCGGCAGCATCTACCGCTGCTGTAAACATGGCATCGTCGCGCTCGCCGGTAACCGTGCAGCCTGCCTCAAAGCGCAGGATCGGCTTGCCGGGGGTCGGAACTGGCTTGATGTATGGGCGTAGCTGGAACCATTCAAGGTTAACAATAGGTCCCTGGCCGCCACTAAATGTGAAGAACACTGCATGTTCACCTGTCAATCCTGAGATATCCGCAGTATATGTCTCCCATTTCTGCCAGTCTCCAGTATCGGGAACCTTAAATTCGGCAAACGGTGCTGACTTTAAACTGTCTGCGTGAGCGAAGACGGTTGCGCCTCCACCTGCACTGGATGCCCGTATCGCGAGCGAAGTCCTGCCGGTAAAATCCTGGGGCCCAAATTCAACCCAGGAATCGTTGTAAATGTAGTCAATATTGGTGCCACCCTCACTTGAGCCCTGAGTCTGTACGTTGTGGCTGTTGACCATTTCATTGCCCCAAACCTGTTTACGCGGCACTGAAATACCCAGGGCGTCAGCAATTCCATCCAGCGGCGAAATGTTGACCGATGGTCCACCACTGTATCCCCCAAGGTGAAAGCCCATGGTGGGACCGATAACCGCAATAGATTTGAGCTCTTGCGGATTAAGCGGTAGGAAGTTGTTCTGGTTTTTAAGTAAAACAATGGTCTCACGCGCAGCAGCTACCGCAAGCTCTTGATGTGCTTTTGAGTTACACACATCGAACGTGATATGAGAATATGGAACCTTCTCTTTGGGATCAAACTCACCGAGCAGAAACCGGCCAGTGTACCACCTTGCAACCGCGTGACCAATCTCCTCCTCACTTACAAGCTCTAAGGCAACAGCACGCGCAAGGTGTGCTGGCATTGCATCACCACAGTTGATATCACAACCTGCCTGTATACCCAATGCCGCCGCCTGCTCAAGTGTGGGAACGTAGTGATGGTTTTCTGCAATGCACTCTATGGCGCCACAATCCGAAACTACATACCCACGGAAACCCCAGCGCCTTCTCAAGAGGTCGGTTAATAGGCAATGGTTGGCACAGCATGGAATGCCATTCACTGCACTGTATGCGCCCATCACGTTGAACACACCGCCTTCTACCACACATGCCTGATAGCACCGTGTGTAGTATTCCCAGTAACTTCGAGCGTCAACGGGAGCGCTCACTTCCAGGCGATCGTTGTCGGTGTTATTACAGATGAAGTGCTTCGCACAGCACGACGTTTTTAAATAATTTGGGTCGTTGCCTTGCATACCCTTCACAGTATGCACTGCGATGGTAGAAGCCAGACATGGATCTTCGCCTAACCCCTCCTCGCACCTACCCCACCGTGGGTCTCGAAACAGGTTGAGCACAGTGGGTGAGAAGAATAGCATTCCAGTTCCATCATGGCTGTTCCAACCACGAGCTTCATCCGATACTGCCGTGTAGATCTTATCGATCAGCAATGGATTCCAAGCGGCCGCGAGTGCCAAGGGAAGTGGGAAGGAGGTAACAGGTGCACCCCTCACAAGGCCGTGAAGCGCTTCGTTACCAACCCCATAGGCGGGTATGCCCAATCTGGGTATGGCTGGAGCGGACGTGCCAGTTTGGCTGACCTTTTCGGCTAGCGTCATCTTGGACACCAGTTCAACAGCACGAGCGCGGGCTCGACGGTATGCCTCCTCCGAGATGCCTACCGGCCGGTACGGAGCTCCGGCAAGTAAACCTGTTTCTCGAGAACTTGCGGCTTCCGCCTCGGTATTCATGCTAATGATGGCTGCTGCAGAGACTGCAGCAGATAGAAAGTCTCGCCGACTAATGCCGACTTGCTGTGTGCTATGGTTTTCGGACACTATCGCCTGCCTCCTGAGAATGTGCTGACCAAAGAATCACGTGATAATCAGTGACATTATTCTCGTAAGAGGCGCACGATACCTTCTTTAATGTAGATAGGTCTCGCAACTTTATTTACAAATTCACAGAATAAATCAAATTGGTACTAACAAGTCGCTCTGCCGCGCCGCTATATGGCTCGAATCTGACCTCCTAGCGTACTAATTTTGCCACACAACTCAAGGTTTGCGATGGCTTTCTCAATTCGTTCACGAGTTGCGGCACTGGTACTAAGGAACCCCAGAGTCCTCGCAGTATCAATGATGAGATCCTCCGTGCGCACACCTATAGCAGCACGCAGAATTGCTAGCACAATCTCACCAAGTTCCTCTATGCATATCTCAGCAACGGGACGAGGGTTTCCGGTAGGAGACGGTACCCGCGCTGGATAGTTAACGATGCCCACAGGATAAACAAACTTATCCCGGCGCTCAATCCTGTTTGCCAATACCAACGCGCTAATCGCGCGTTGCAACGCAGCCTCCACGCGGATACCAATACGGTCGATTCCAACACAGCGAGCGGCCAATGACACGATCTTCCTCTCCAGCATGGGACCGTTCAATTCAAGGAGTTGAAGGACAAGCTCCATTACTTGCTGCCGCCCTTTAGCACCTGTATCATACAGACTCTCTTTGGGCCAATCCACAGAGATGGTCTTCTGCTCGAAGAAGGTGGTACCTGCCAACTGACCGCCTGCTCGAAGCATTGAGGGCGGATGGACATCGCCAGTCATTACACCGTCCGCAACACCGTTTTGTTCCGATTGCTGGCGACCGTTAGAAGCAAGGAAATCCGTGGATGAGCTGAGTACTGGCGGTTTTCTGCGAGGCAGAAGCTGTGAGTCGTGCTTGGGTGGATTGAGGCTGTCCTGGATGGCTCTCGTGATTCGAGCGACCTCGCGCGCTGGGTTGTTGACCCAGTCGCACGACCAAACTCTGTGAAGGTTCCAACCTAGCTTGACGAGCACCTCCTCCCTCAGTCTATCCCGTGATCTCACCGTCTCCGCATCCCGATAAGTTGGCCCGTCACACTCAACTCCTAGCAGAAATTCTCCTGGTTTGTCGGGATGAACCACACCAAGATTGACCGTGTAACCGTAGACACCCACATTTTGCTTCACCTCGTAACCAATATTCTCAATAGCTTCGGCAACGGCCGTTTCGAATTGAGACGAAGTTGGAACAGCAGTCTGAAGGCTTTGCCCGCCAGACTGGGCGTATTCGAGGTAACTTCGCAACAGCAAGAGTCCTTTGGATCCCGCAGTACTACCATCTGAGCCCGTCGATTTCAGTGCAATTCTGTCAGGCGTTATTGAACTTACCATAGTCATTCGCATCCTGGCACGAGTAACCGCAACATTCAGCCTCCGTTCCCCTCCTTCGCGGTTGACGGGGCCGAAATTCATCGACAGCTTACCGGTCTCGTCAGGCCCAAACCCCAGACCAAGAAGGACGATGTCGCGTTCGTCACCCTGAACGTTCTCGATGTTCTTAACAAAGAAACCCTCGGAGCCAGATTCGTCTAACCGTTTGGCGAGAAACGGATCCTTGGCAGTCCGCTCCTCAATGAGCTGTAGAATGTGATTTCGTTGTGGCTCATTGAAGGTTATCACGCCGATTGAGGCCGAGGGATTTTCCTTGGCAGCGCTTATCACCTCTTCCACGATCACTTGGGCTTCAATTGGATTAATGCGTTTGCGATCCCCACGGTAGTACACGCCATCGGGAACATA
>JAJYCW010000106.1 GCA_021777995.1 bacterium | reverse complement strand
CTTTCGTCAGGCATTTCCCGTACAACCCTCATCGGAGATCGTTACGGTGGAGCTGGAACTTTCTGCAACCCCACCTATCTTGACTTCTACCCTAAGATCCTTGCAATGTTACTGCGGTGCCATAGGCAAGCACTTCCGTCATACCTGCCTGCAATTCAGTGGAGTCGTACCGCATTGCAATCACCGCATGCGCCCCCATACCCTCCGCGTGCTGTACCATAGCCTCTGTCGCTTCAACGCGTGCCTGTTCGCAAATACCACTGTATGTATCGTTGCGCCCACCAAGCATCGACTCGAGACCGCCCATCAGCCCCTGCCCAATGTTGGGAGTACGCACCACAATGCCCCTTACGATGCCAAGATAACCTGTAATCTGCGCCCCAGCAACCTCGCCACCGGTAGTAACAATCATCTAGACAAATCTCCATTCCTGCAACATTATCAGTCAGTCTACGAGATGCATTACCGTGCCGTTTCACTGTTTATTCACATAAATCCAGAGTTCCAAAGGCAAAAGGTGCCCACTCATTAGGTCTAAGAGTCTACTGCATATTCGTGTTGTCCTCATGTTTTTTAGGTTTGGCGAAACCACGAAACCAGCCAGTGAGAGTTTCAAATAGTTTGTAGAATACGGGGACATAGACGAGCGTAAATAGCGTAGAGACGAGCAGGCCGGTTATTGCGACCGTGCCTAGGCCGGCTAAACGCTCAAGGCCTATTGCCCACCCCATTGCAACTGGAACCATACCAATAGAAGTGCCAACAGCCGTCATGAGAATGGGACGTGTTCGGACTCTGACACTCTCCAAAAGTGCTTCATCAACACTCTTTCCATTTGCGCGAGCGTCTTCAATGAAATCAATTAGAAGAATCGAGTTCTTAACAACAATCCCCGCCAACAGTATCATGCCCATCATTGAAGGCATAGAGCTATGCAGTCCCGCTATCATCAGTCCCCAGGCTGCACCAATTATGCCGAACGGAATAGCAGTCATGATGGTTAGTGGATGGATCCAAGATCGAAATGCTGGGACCAGTGAAAAATATAGCAGAACCACGCCAAGCCCGAGGGCACTCATTAGCCTTGCGAAGGAACTAGACATCAACTTTACTTCGCCTTCGTAGCTAATACTATATCCTTGAGGCAGCCCAATCGATGCCAGCTGATCCTCAATTTGGCTCTGTAGTTGCGTAATGGGCGTCCTTGCGCGATAGGCTTTAATGTCAATCGTTCGCTGCAGTGCCTGATGAGTGATAACCGCAGGCACCTCGGCAAATTGTATTGTGCCAAATGTAGAGAGTGGAATTGAACCATAAGCCGTAATAATATGGTAACCCGTAAGGCTGGTACTAGAGGATCGGTCATGTTGAGCAAACTGTACCCACAGCGGCAAACCGTCCTGACCTGGAACCCGGTAGCTGGATGCCGACATCCCACGTACACCTCCCTGTATTTGCAGGGCTATTTCCGCTGGAGAAACTCCGTATTGTGCTGCTCGTTCTGGAATGACGTGGAGCTGTAACTCCCGCGAGTCAAGGTTCCACGTCGTTCGCACAGATGTGAGTCCGTGGACATTGCGCGTAAGCCGATCTGCTGCTTCGGTGGCTAGTTTATGTAGTTCAGCTAAATCCGGTCCCGTGAACATGACATCTACGGGAGCGCCTACCGTAGATAACGGAGTAGCCCCATAGTCGTAAACGTCTGCAAACTGCACACCGGGCAGATCACGAAGTTGCTGCCTAATGGCGCTCTCAACCTGCCAGATTGTCGCCTTACGATGAAACCTGTCGGTCAAATGAACGGTCATATCGCATTGTTGAGGCGTTCTAGCGGGACCAAACGAAATTACTTCAGGCTCACTGCCGATCATGGACGAAATGGACGTAACCTCGGAATGTGCGCTGATTAACTTCTCCATTTTTGCAACGGTAAGACTGGTTTCAGCAAGCGAAGTATTTGAGTACATCTGAACGGCGATCTTAATGATTCCCGTGTCCATTGGGGGCATCAGGTCCCGACCTATCACGGGTAATTGCCGCAAGGACAAAACCAGAGCGATCATAGCAGGCGGAATAAACATCCACGGCCGCTGAATTGCGCGCCTAACCAGACCAATGTATGCGCCTTGAAGTGGTGAAACCACATGTAGGTCGAACAAGGCAGCGATAGTCTCAACAAGGTTGCGCCGGCGTCCATGGGTTGCGGTTAGCAGGACTGGTGCCAGCATTGGTATTACGGTAACAGAAACGACGTAGGAGGCAAGTAGCGCAATCGTTAGCGTTACTGCCATTGGTCTCAGTACGGTTTGAACATAACCACCAATGAAAATGATAGGTAACAAAACCATAAGGGTAGCATACGTTCCAGAGAATATTGCAAGCATAACCTCCTCTGTTCCGCCCACGACCGCCTCATGAACGGCCTTACCTTGAGAGGAGTAGTGCCGCTCTATGTTTTCGAGTACAACGATCGCGTCATCAAGCAGCATACCCACGGCCACAATTACCGCAGTTAGCGTTACTATGTTAAACTCGTAACCCAGAATCCACATGAAGGCGAATGTCAAAAGGTATGTGAATGGAATGGATATCGCCGCTAATAGCATCAAAGGAAAGTCTGCAAGAAAGACGAAAATGACCAGAACCGTCATCACGATCGCATCACGGAGCGCATCCTGCATGTTGCTTACCGATAGTTCAATAAGATCACCCTGGTTATCGGGCACCGAAAACTGAATGTTAGGATAGTCTCGTTCTAACGTGGGAAGATAGGATTTCACACTGTTAAACGTATCGAGTGAATGCCCAGTAGGTGACCGTTCAACGTTAATCGCAATCGCAGGCTCACCATTCGCGTGATAGGCGCTCTGCGCTTCGGGAACAGACCTCGCTACTGACGCAACGTCCCGCAGGTGAACATCTCCAATGGAATTGTGAGAAATCACGATATTCCGAACATCGTCAAGAGTGCCAAACTCACCTTCTTGTTTGAGTAGGTACTGTCCGTTGCGACTGATGAGCAAGCCAAGTGGCCGATTGCTGTTGAATGCCTCCAAGGCTGCTTTAATACTGGGCGGTGAGACCGAATACCTGGCCATTTTTACAGGATCGACAGTAATTCGTATGATTGGAACGGATCCGCCGAAGACCTCAACATTGGAGACGTTGGCAAGGCAAAGCAGCCGCTCTTTGATCTGGTTGTCGGCCATTTGCCTAACCATCGAGAGATCCAGAGGAGACCCGCTGCGAGGACGAAGCGCCAACGTCATTACTGCTGGCGTTGCGGCTGAAATCTTGAACACCATCGGAGGCTGAATGTTATGAGGCAACAGGGAAGAAACCTTTGAAAGTGCGTTCGCTGTATCGGTGGCAGCCGCCTCAAGTCCCTTTCGATACTCAAATTCAACCGTAACTGAACTCATCTCGTCCTTACTGGTGGACGATACACGCCTGACATCCTCGATAGTTGACAGCTCTTTTTCAATGGGTCTACTAACGTCGGCTTCAACATCCTTGGCATCCGCACCGGGATATACAGTAACCACCGTTACCTGTGGGCGCTCTGAGTCCGGGAATAGATTAACCGGCATCCGTAGCCATCCCACAACTCCTACGAATGCTGCAAGAAGTATGAGGGACAAGATCAGGTGCGGACGCCGCAGTAATATATCAATTATTCGCATTGGAGTACTTGTCCGCCGCGATGGAGACTGGTTCACCGCTGTACATCGTCATTAGTTGTGCCTGCTGTCCCACTACCACCGCCTCACCTACCTTAAGGGCTCCGGTAATCAGGCTCTCGCTACCCTGGTGAACGATCACTTTAACGGGCACTAACTTCAATTTATGCGCCCTTACGCAAAATACGGTGGTCCCGTTTTCACCCCTAAGGACTGAACTGGATGGAATAACTATTCCCCGTGCGGAACGCAGATGCAGCCTTGCAAGCAGTGTAGAACCGCTGTGAAGCCCGAATGGCGGAATCGACAGATCTGCTTCCAAGATAAGCTGGTGGGCAGGTGATAGTGCTGGGTAGAGTCTGCTGACGGATACTGTGCGCTGGTTCCCGTTTGCAATCAGTGTAAGGCTATTGCCGCTTCGTATGGCACCCGATAACTCCTGGGGAACAGCAACTGTTACCTTCACGTTGCCCGGCTTGAGAACCTTTAGGATTGGCTGCCCCGGGCCCACCAGATCACCTGGTTCAACAAGTCGTGCAGTAACAATCCCATCGAACGGCGCATGCAATGAAGCGTATCCGACTCTCGCATCTGCAGATCGGGAGGAGTTTGCCAATGCAGTGGCCTGTTCGTTTGCTGCCTGTTTACTTTTCGCCTGACTAACGATGCGACTCTGGGCAGCTGCTATCGCCGCCGTAGCAGCAGATACCTTTGCCCGTGCTCCCGCGACGCCCTGCTCCATTGCTGTAACGCGGCTTTCTGCGGCAATAACCGCAGATTTGGCGGACTCGATTTGACTGCCAAGCGCTTTAACTACGGACTGTGCCTGCGCGGTCGCGGCCTGAGACGCCTCGTACTGTTCCAGGGAAATTGCCTGGTTTGAGTAGAGAATTTTGTCTCGTGCGGTACGTTCCTCCTGTGTTACGGATGCCACCTGCGCGGACGCCAATGCCGCGCGCAGTGCCTCAACCTGCGCCCTGGCGCCAAACACGTTCTGTTGGGCTGCGGCTGCCTCCGCATTCTGTGCTGCTACAGCACTTAAGGCAGACCGCAGGTCCGATAGCCGTGCCGTATAATCCGCCTTTGCCTGCTGTACGAGGCTACCAGCCGCAACCGCAGATGCTCGACCGGCCAGATACTGGTTAAAACTAGCGTCGGCGTTATGCTGTAACTCCGCTGCGTCCAGGCGTGCGACAATCTCACCAGCCTGAACGACGTCACCCTCTCGTTTATCGATACTAATGCATCGCGCCATAATCTGGGACGCAATAGTGGTTTCGGTTTGCGCCGATATCTTTGCAAATTCGTCTACCGTTTCTGTTAAGGTGCCTGAGCGAACCGTGGCAATAGTTACCGCAAGCGGTACCTGTGCCACGGTGGGTTCGGCGGAGAGCTGTGCCACGCGAACCGATCGTAAAAATACCAAACCCGCAACTGCAATAATGAGTAAAGTTACCGCGGACATGCGCCGAACGATCTGTTTCATTTAACCACCTCCTCACTTACAACGTGGTTAATCTCGGCGGCGGCAACGAATACGGCAGCTAGTGCCTCAATGTGGCTGCTTTGAGCCGCGGTCTGGCGAGCGCGCGCACGTAGAAGATCCTCAATATTTCCTGAGCCAGTATCATATCGTAGCTGTTCGATGCGCGCAACTTCGTCCGCGGCTTTTACCTGGGCATCTGTGGCCGTTAACTGCTGCTGAGCAGCGTCCCATGAGGCCAATGCTCCGTCGAGGTGTGCCCGAACTTCTAACTTGGCCTGGTGGGCCTGTTCTTCAGCAGCAATGGCCTTGTGTTTCGCCGATTCCAGTTCAGCGCGTCTCTCCCCGCCGTCGAATAACGGAAGCGAAACCTGAAAACCAACGGACCAGGTGTCTTGGGAATTTAAGGGGTAACCAGGATTTGTATGCTCAAAATAGTTCAGCTGCAACTGCACTTGCGGCATTAAACTCGAACGAGCTATATTCACACTATTCTGAGCTTGGGCGGCCTGTGCCTCAGTTGATAATACGGGATTAGACTTCGATGCAAGAGCAAACAGTTGATCAGATGACACCGTAATTGCTGGGAGAGAATGCGGCAAGTCACCCGGGATTACTCCATGGCTATCATCCCGACCAAGCATAGCGGATAGCGCCGAAAGGGCATGCGTACGTTGCGAAAGCACCGAAGCGAGGTGAGCGTGTGTCTCCTCTATTCGATCAGTCACCTTCAACAGATCGACACCTGGTATCTTGCCAATTGTTACGGAAAGTCGAACGTGTCTTTCGGTAGTTGCAAGTTCCTTGAGCTCGGCCTCTAGTGCCTTGATTTGCTCGTGGAGCGCGACAGACTCTACGTACAGCGTTGTTACGTTATAGACGATATCTGCCTTTGTCTCGGCCAACATCACCCGAGCAATCTCTGCCGTGAGGCGAGAAATCTGTATTTGATAAGCCAGCTTACCTGCCACAAATAACGGATAGTTGTAGGAAACTCCCGAGTGCAACTGATATTGCGCAAATGGCAGCTGGCTTATTGCGGTAGGAGATACAGGTCCTGCCAATGGCCTCAGCAGCTGCCTGTCGTTCAACGCTTGAAAGGAAACAGACGCGGTAAGCTCACCATACAGTTTTGCCTCGTTTTGGCGCACATTAGCCGTTGCCGCACCTAGTAGGTTGTTCGCACTGCGAATTCGCCGATTTGCCTCCAGGGCTTCGCGCAGTGCCTGGTTCAATGTAAGGACGTGAGGTTTGCTCTCGGTCTCATGGGACGGCGTCGTGCTTTGTTGCTGAACCGACACGCTGGTTAGCGGAGTTTGAGACTGGCACGCAACGTGAATAGGCAAGGCAATGATAATAGCGGCGAAAATCACGGTTCTCCACAATGCACGAGATGTACCGTTCATACACGTTCTCCCGAAGCCAGTACACACGCTATCCTAAAGACTTTTCGACAATAGACAAATTAAAATAATAAAATGCGTATTTAAGACCTAACTCGTGTCCGGGGCACTAAGCGCCCGTTAGGCAGTGCGCAAACACAGCCGCTCCACTGAATAACCGTCTGGATACCAAATTTATTGCTAGATAAATCAGGGGGCGGCCTTTCCTTTTCTGACGAGCGCCACGGTTCAATCGTTTTCGCAACACGAACAAATCCGTCAACAGGTGGATACCGGACAAATTGCTTTTGCCGGTAAACGGACAACGAGGGAGCCATCGAAAATTAGGAGCTGGTCGATATACTCAGCTTTAGAGAAGTAAGTATTCCCGCTACAGGGCCGACATGCGGAGAAGTCTAGAGCAGAAATGGTGGAGAGGTGTGTAGTCGCTGGAGTATTAATGAGATGCGCAAATAAGGATCTTCCGAGAATCGCAGGGTGATTGGATCGTTGTGCGCTATCCATTCCCAACCACCCCAACTGAAATCCGTTATTTGGTGCTAGCACCGCGGATGTTGCTAAACCATCTGCTCCACTGGATCTCCTGCGAAGGTAGCATTACATTCCTTTCGAAGCGCCTGTCGTACCTGTTCAACCGCGACCTCAATCTCGGATTCACTCAGCGTATGATCGGCACTCCGCAGGTTGAGCGACAACGTAAGGCTCTTGAAGCCCTTGGCAATATGCTCGCCGGTGTAAAGATCCGATAACCGTACTTCAGCGATCAGAGAACTGCCCGCCTCGGCAACGGCCTGTTCAACTCTTGAATATGGGATGGACACAGGAAGCCTTGGTGCTATGTCTCGAGTGACAAACGGAAAGCGGGGCAGAACGGTAAACTGCGTCATATGCCTTCCAGGCCACGCGAGGCACTCTCCATCGATTTCGAAGAGATATACTCGCTCCTTAAACCCAAGCTGCTCAGCCATAGCAGGATGCAACTCCCCCATTGTCCCTACAGTGTTGCCATCCACCACCAGATTAGCGCAGCGGCCAGGGTGAAGCCGTACCGCTAATGCGGCTTCTTCTGGCGTAAGCGGCACAACTTTGGCAGGTGCATCGAATGCTAGTGCAAGCAGGCGTTCCGCAACCGTTCTTATGGTATAAAAGTCCGTAATGTCAGCAGAATTCTTCCAGGAAGCCTGTGTAAGACGCCCCACCATTAAGCATGCTACCGCATGGGTCTCAAAGGGCTCTCCATCCTTAAGCCGCCACACAGCGCCTAGCTCGAACAAGCCCATGCTCTGGCGGCCGAAAGCCTGATTCTTCCGAGCGGTTTCCAACAGGCCGGGCAACAACGACCTCCGTAAACGGCTAACCTCTGTAGACAGAACGTTGCGTACCGGCACTGTATCAAGCGCCTCTGCTGGGATATCCCATGCGCGTGGGCCTGTGAGACTGTGGCACACCACCTCCTGAAGACCGCACGCTGCAAGTGCGCGGCGAACCATTGTGCGAGCTTTGCCGGCCGAATTGTCGCCCCCGTTGATCGCAACTGATTGAGGAAGGCTCTCTGGAATCTTCTCATATCCGTAGATGCGGCAAACCTCCTCCACCAGGTCTTCTTCCCCTACGAGATCGGGCCGGTAGGTTGGAATCGTAGCGACGAGTGTGTCACCGTCGGATTTCAGATCCGATGGTATTCCTAGCCTTCGCAAACAGCTGCTAACATCCTCATGAGAGACAACCATGCCGAGTAGTTCACAAGCCCGACTCACCCTAATCTCCACGCATCGCATAGCAGAGTCGGCAGCACAAACATCTATATGCCCCTCCATCGCTGGTGGAAGCCCCATCTCCTCCAAAAGCTGGCACGCCCTATCCAGCGCGGTCGTCACCAGACCAGGGTCTACAAATCGCTCGAATCGATACGAGGCTTCGCTCCGCATACCCAGGTTGCGGGCCGCCCTCCTTACAGTGAGCGGCTGAAAATGTGCTGCCTCCAACAGGATATCCTGGGTAAGTTCTGATACCTCGGAGTTTTCGCCTCCCATTACGCCTGCTACCGCAACGGCACGCATGGCATCGGCAATAACCAGCGTACCGGCAGGAAGCTGCCGTGAAGTACCATCCAGCGTCGTAATGGATTCACCGTCGTACGCCAACCTTACAACAACCTGCTCGCCCGCAAGCTTGTTCAAATCGAAAGCGTGCAATGGCTGGCCTAATTCAAGCATAACATAGTTCGTAACATCTACCACACAATTGATGGGCCGTTGTCCAGAGGCAATTAATCGCCGCTGCATCCACAATGGGGATGGGCCTACCTTCACGCCACGAATAACACGGGCCGCATAACGTGGGCAGAGCACAGGCTCCTCAACCGAAACCATGGCTGCACTGTCTACCACTCCCCCTTTGACAGAGGCATTTAACCGCGGGAGAGTAATAGGCACGTCATAGAGTGCTGAGACTTCACGGGCGACACCAAGTATCGAGAGGCAGTCACCGCGGTTAGGAGTAATGTATACGTCCAGCACAGGAACGAGCGGCTGCTCCTCCGTCGACTCGTGTTGAATACCCTCAACCTCAAGCCCACCCATTGTGAGCCGTTGAGCTAAATCCTCAACAGTCACCTCCGGATCACAGAAGCTTCTCAGCCATTCTAGTGGTACTTGCATTCAGCTACACCCCTTACTAAAACTGTTCTAAAAATCGAAGATCATTGTCCAGGTAGAGGCGTAGGTCGTTGACGCCGTAGCGAAGCATGTGTATCCGCTCAACGCCCAGACCAAACGCAAAACCACTATATTGTTCAGTATCAATATCGTGGGCTCGCAGAATGGAAGGATGGATTAGACCCGCACCGCCCAACTCCAGCCATCGTATGCGGCCATCACCCATTTTCCAGGAGATGGAATAGTCTACGCCTGGCTCAACAAAAGGGAAAAAATCAGGTCGAAACCTTACCGTTGTATCGCCGCCAAACATGCTGCGCGCGAAAGCACCAAGTGTCCCCTTCAGATCCGCCATGCTAATCTTTTTGTCAACCATAAAAACATCAACTTGATGAAATGTGTGATGATGAGTCGCGTCTACGGCCTCATACCGGTAACACCGGCCGACAGTCGCTATTCTGAATGGCGGCCGCCGGGTGCCCATCACACGCCCCTGCAGAGCCGTAGTTTGGGTACGCAGCAACCTATCCTGAGTTATGAAGAATGAGTTTTGCTCATCCATCGCAGGATGATCCTCGGGGTAGTTTAGTACTTCAAAGTTATAGCGATAGTCTTCCAGTTCAGGGCCATCAACGAATTCAAAACCCATACCGCCAAGGGTGGATTTAATATCCTCAACGGTGGTGCTCAAAGGATGCAGGCGTCCCAGCGGTAGCTCGGTACCGGGCAAGCTTACGTCAATTGCCTCGCGCCTCAAGCGCTCGTCCAGTTCAAACGACTTCAACGACACCTTACGCTTGTCGATCTCGGCCTCGACTACCGCTGCAGCCTCATTAATGCGTGCACCGAATGCAGGGCGTTCTTCCTTGGGTAGCTTGGCAATCTCACGCTTCAGCTCATTTAGCCCTTTGTTTCGGCCAAGGAACTGTATTTCTACTTCGGCAAGTTCCGCGCTGGTCGTGGCTGCTGATACTGCCGCCAGCGCCGTAGTTAGCATCTCACCTATCGGGTCGGTCACAGGCGTCTCCTGGGGATGTAAAAACAAAACGCCCTGTGCTACCGCAGTTCAATGGAGAAGCGGAAGCACAGAGCGGAAACAATTCAAAGAATTATTGGCGATTAGGCAGCCGGGGTAGCTTCTCCAGATTTCAAGGCGCTCGCCGCCAGCGCGACGAGCTGGTTAAACGAGTTCGGATCCTGTGCAGCCATTTCTGCCATCACCTTACGGTCCAGTTGAATACCGGCTTGGGTGAGTCCGGCAATAAACCTGCAGTACTGCATGCCCTGAGCCCTGCAACCTGCACTAATGCGCGTTATCCATAGACGTCGGAAGTCTCGCTTGCGATTTCGCCGATCCCTATAAGCATAATTGCCAGATTTAAGCATCTGTTCGTGTGCAGTCTTGAACAGATTGCGCTTACCACCCCAGTAACCCTTAGCCTTTTCAAGCACCTTTTTGTGACGCTTGTGGGTCATAAGGCCACGTTTAACGCGCGGCATAAAATTCTCTCCTTTAGTTGCATATCCCTGCGGTCATAGCCATGTTAGTGCAGGCGACTGCAGTAAGAAATCTAGACCTAGTGACCTTCGCCCATCATGTGCGATATACGCACTTCATTGCCTTTGTCCAACGTGGCATCGGCCAGAAGGTTACGGCGTCGATTATGATCTTTCTTTCGCATCAGGTGGTTCAAGCCAGTCTTACCGTGCATGAGTTTGCCGGTACCCGTGACCGAGAACCTTTTTGCCGCAGTCTTGCGGGTTTTCAGCTTGACTTTCACTTTCGCTTTCATTATTGTGCCTTGTAGATCCGCAGTTGCGGATTAAGATTTTGGGCTCACGATCATGGTCATAAACTTGCCCTCAATAGATGCAGGCTTCTCTACAACCGTCTTCTCCGCAAGCGCTTCGGTCATCCTGTCCATCAGTTTCCGCGCAATTTCAGGGTGTGTTATCTCGCGGGCCTTGAATTGGATGGTGATTTTAACCTTATCACCCTTTTCAATGAACTCGAGCGCGTGTTTAACTCGCACCATGAAATCATGTTCTGCGGTGACTGGCCGCATCTTGATGCCCTTCAACTCCTGCTGGCGCTGCTTCTTATGCTGCTCGCGCTCACGCTTCCCTTGCTCATATTTGATCTTTCCGTAGTCGCCAATACGACAAACCGGCGGCTGAGCCGTAGCTGCGACTTCAATGAGATCAAGGCCTTTTTCCACTGCCATGGCGAGTGCATCCCGTGCACTCACTATACCAAGAGCCTGACCTGTCTCGTCGATCAGGCGAACGTCTCGAACCCTGACGTCCTTGGTACCACGCAATATTTGCTCGTTAACGCGAAAATCTTTGTTGATAGGTCACCCCTGTACTAGTAAAAGTGCACCGACGATATTGCCTGTGCATCTGGAAATTGTACACGTCACCTCACACAGGCATATAGTATACAATTCGGTATAAACTCTTGTCAAGCAACGGTTCGCCCAAAAACTGCGTTGACCACTGGCTTTAAGGCATAGAAAACAGAACCCATTAGTTCATCGCCGGTGCATAACTAATGTAGTCAGTGAATACGGTTGAAGCTTGATTGTGAAGTGCGAGTTCACGCCGTGAAACACCTCCCGTTGAACTCCACGTAATCCAATACCCGTCCTCGCCGCATTATCTTCTGGTTTACCATAAAAGAACTCGGTCGCCTCGGACGCAGGCTTAAATGCCTTCAACTGTAAACTGACGCTTACAATGTTATTGGGACTTTTGTTGATCAGCAGGAGGGCTAAATCACCATCCTGTTGCAAACATCCAAACGCTCCCACCCTATTGGAGGTACTTACGGCTTTTATCACACGGTCACCGCCCCGCACAAAATGCTTTAGCATTCTAAAGGCATAGAAAGTTGGATACTCATCACGATCCAACTGTAGAACACCGTAGTCACCATATTGCCGCCATCCGTACAGGTTTGGACTAAGGTTGTTACTGGTATCAACGCCATTGCGCAGGTCCCACCATATCCAGGTTCTAAAGGGTGTTTTCAGCAGATTTCCAACGCTATCCGCTAGATAGAGCGCATTGACCAGGCTAGTGGTCTGTTTACCAGGGTTGCTGTAAACAGAATTGTTCTCGGTGCAGACGATCTGAATCTGCTTTCCTGCGAGGCCCAGGTAGTCATGCTTCATGGCTTCAAGGTTCGCCGCGTCCTTTGCCCAGGTCTTTGCATCTTGCAGTAACCGCGCATCGGACTCGTGATGAGGTGCCTGTTCATACCGATGGTAGATCAAAAAGTCTGGCAGAACATGAAGTGATTTCATGGTGGCAAGCACTACGGGTGTCCATCCGTAATGGGTTACTCCGGTAACAGGATTTACGGCAGGATGATCCTTATTATTGGCATAGGCATCCTCCCCGGTCTGAACTACAATGCCCACCTTGATCGTTGGGTCAACTGCTTTCATCTCCGTAATGTATTTAGCTGCCTCCGTGGCATAAGTGTAGGGATCGTGCGGAATTGGATGGGTATCTTTCTCCCAACCACCGTAGCACTCATTGCCCACTTCCCAATACTTAAATCCATAGTGCTTAGTAATATTCGAATACTTCACCCAAGCTGCCGCTTCCGCGGCCGTACCCGTACCATAATTTACGGTGATCATTGCCTGGGCATTTGCGCCCTTGGCGACTTGAGCAAAATCATCAAAATTGGGGTGAGAAGGCACACCATCTTTACCCCTAATTCCGGCTTCCCAATGGTACCCATCTGAGGTGGAACCCCCCGGAAATCTCAATATTGCAATGCCCATCTGGCGTATACGATTTATAGTGTAGGGCTCATCCAGGTGCTTATCCCATACGGCAGTGTTGATACCTATCATCGTGGGGCTAACGGTCTGAAGCACAACTCCTGCATTCACATGTACAGTAACCGCTGTAGCTTGCGCAATGGCCGGAAGGGCTCCACCGATGAGAATCGACGCTGCTGCCAAACACTGCAATGTCGTTTTCATATTTCTCCCCTTTGAGCAAGGACGCGTTGAGGCTTTAATGTGTGAGAACTGTACTTCCAGTTCGCCACAATTCGATTACGCAACATCAGTGCGTGAGTGTCTTGCCACGTTCGCAGCAGGTGCGGCCAATAGGCAAGTAATTTTGCAAATCACCTGGCAGAAGACTGTTGTTTTGGGTGCAGCCAGGCAGCCAATCTTTCGCATGCCCCTGCCAATGCCGGCCCAGGTCGGTTAAGATTGTCATCGGAGTAGAACCGATGGTTAATGACGGCAGGAACAGCCTGCCTCCATCCTGGTAGGTTTGCCAGTTGAACTGCCACGTTGGGGTCGCAGATGATTGCCTGCGGATGAAGTGCAACGGCCTGTTCAGAGGACAGCACATCTCCAGGCGGCTCGCTGGTTACCACGTTTTGTCCGCCGGCGGCACGTACAATATCGCTTATAAATGACTTTGGCCCAGTAGTGTACAATGGGTTAGAGGAGTAGACCATGAGAACCGTGGGGCGCTGCAGACCTTTCACTCGTGCTTTTACGTTACGAATACGCGTCGCCATCTCCTGATTCAGATTGACAGCGGCCTGCTCATCCCCTATAGCCTGCCCAATGATTTGAATACTTTGGTACACGTCCTTCATGCTCGATGCTTTCACCTGCACCACAGGAACGCCAGCCTTTAATAGGCCCGGCAACAGCCGGGTATCTTCGCCAGCTACACATATTACCAGATCAGGATTTACTGCCAGAATTGGCTCAATATCCGCACTAACGGCATTGAAATGGGGCTTTAGTGCCGCTGCCGGGGGGTATTTACAGGAGGTAGTATCCAGTACGAGGCGTTTATCCGCGCCAAGTTTGAAGATGGTCTCGGTAATGCTCGGTGCTGCAGAGACAATTCGTTGCGGGATACCAGGGAGATTAATTCGTGCACCGGTGGCGTCCACTACGGTTAACGGAGTATTTGCTGTAGTAGGTTTGCTTGCGCCCACCGCAGGGCGCACGGGTGGCGCACAGCCATAAACAGCAGCAACGGCAACGGCCAGTGCTAACAACTTCATGATCGCGACTTGGATCCCTTTCCCCTTGTAGGTGGTGCCTGCTTAATGCCACTACCCGGAGGCGCTGTTGCCTCACTCAGCAAATCGGCGATTTCATGAGGCCTGAGCTTGCGCCACGTACCAGCCGCAAGGTCGCGCAGCAACAGGTGCCCAAAGGCAATCCTGGTTAGCTCCTTAACCGGATGACCAACTGTTTGAAACATTCGGCGCACCTGCCTGTTACGCCCTTCGTAGATGGTGATCTCGACAATGGTGCAGGCGGTTGCATTGTCGTAATCAATGTATTTGACTTCAGCGGGAAGCGTGATTCCGTCCGTAAGCTCTACACCCTCCGCAAGTCGTGTGGCAGTTTCCTTTGTGATGAATCCGCGAGCGCGAACGCGGTAGGTTCTGGGTACGTGATACCTCGGATGGGTAAGTTTATGCGCAAAATCGCCATCATTCGTCATCAACAGGAGGCCCGAAGTAAGTGAATCCAGCCTACCCACTGGGTAGACCCGCGTGCCCACTTCCTGTACCAGTTCCATAACCGTAAAAGACGCATGCCTGTCAGAGACGGTGGAGTGGCACCCTACAGGCTTATTCAACATGATATACACGGGAGCCGATTGAGCATCCATTGCGATAAGCCCACCATCTACGCGAACCTGGTCGATGGCTGGGTTTATTCGCATGCCTTGCTTGTCTACTCGCTTGCCATTAACGGTAACGCGGCCCTGAGCGATCATCGCCTCGCAGGCCCGCCTGGATGCCACGCCGGCGTCGGCGAGCGCTTTGTGCAGCCGAGGTAATTCTAATTCCATACACCAAGAATACCAGAACAAGCGCCGTTGTGAGTAACAATCGAACGGCCTCCGCCATCGTTGGCCGCCTGGATGAGCTTACCGCAGGCGTGTCAACCGTGG
>JAJYCW010000105.1 GCA_021777995.1 bacterium | reverse complement strand
CCCACTCGAGGGAGAGTCATTAAGTCAAGAGTGGAGACACCGAACATCGCTCCTGCACCTTCGCAGTCGGATGCCGTAATGATTGGTGTATGTACGTACAGGAACCCCTGTTCGTGAAAGAATTGATGTATTGCCTGAGCGAGCGACGTGCGAACTCTGAATACTGAACCAAATGTGTTACTGCGTGTTCTTAGATGCCCAATATCCCGCAGAAACTCCATGGTGTGCCCCTTCTTCTGTAGGGGATAGGTAGCAGGGTCAGCTTCGCCTAGCACTACAATATCGGCAGCCTGCAGTTCCAGGGCTTGCCCAGCAGCAGGCGACGGGGTAAGGCTGCCCGTTATGCGCATACACGCACCAGTGGTGACCCTCCGCATCAACTCACTGTCAAAATGGGAAGGCGTAATGACTACCTGCAAATCTGCAGGACACGAGCCATCGTTCAACTGCAAGAAACAGACCTCTTTACTGTCGCGTCGGGTCTTCACCCAACCATGCGCAACCACCTCGCTGCGGGCCTCACCAGCCAGCAGATCACGTATATAGTTACCCTTCATAATCATCTAATTCGGTTTCTCCTTAGCGGTAGTGCCCATAAAGCATACGTGCAATAAACAACCGATGTAGCACAAATGGGTTATATGTGTTACAATTTTTGAAACCTGTTCCAAGTCGTTATTCTGTTAACGCAAAAGCGTACTTTACTGCACGCTAAAATAGTATTAGATTACAGTATAATCTTTCTGTATCGTTGTGACGAACGTTTCTAAGAGAGCTAAAATGACTAACCATACGAACGATCCGCAGGCCTTTGACTCGCTCAAACGACAAGCAGAGGCCATTGAAGACCTCCTTCCGAGATTGGCCCGTCGCATGTTCCACCTGCAGGAAAACCACCCCGTTCTTGATATGCCAGTGGGCCAGCTTCGCGTTTGTGCCGCCCTTATGCGCGGCCCCATGACACTTACTGCATTAAGCGACGAGATGAATGCTACCGTAAGTGCAGCCACTCAGATTGCCGACCGCATGGAGAAAGTTGGTCTGGTAGTTCGCAGTCTGGGCACGGATGATCGGCGCTTAAGGTTTATTACGCTATCAGAAACCGGGCAGGAGCTCATGCGATCGCGTCGTTTGATGCGACAAGCTCAGGCCGAGGAAGTCCTTGCAGCATTGAGTCCAGATGATCGCACCAAGTTTGTAGAAATCCTCAGCAGGGCACTCGCAGCAGCCCAAACCAAGTGGAACCACCAGGACCACAATGAGCTAGATCCTGCGGATGTAGACCTCCCTTAGTTGGTAGCGTGCTCAGTGTGCACTTCAAGCGGTGCGGCGAAAACGTCCTCAAATAGATCGCTATTGTTTTGAACACCCCACCGCTCCAGTGCACAGTCACCGGTGTGCACAATCGTTAAAACAAACCGCGACGGTCCTCCCGCTAACTCAAGCCGAATGTCCTGCACCAGACCAAGATGGCTCCTGTCCAGTCCCTCTGCAACGCGCAGTATGGCTGCTAAAACCGAGACTCGTCGCCGCTGACTGCGGTTTAATTCCGCCAGGTTGCTGTGCGACTTCTTTGGCAGGCCTTTTCGGTGGTACAGAGCAACGTTGGCTATCACGTCTATTTCCGTGTCATCGAATCCCAGAAGATCCGAGTAACGCACAAGGTAATAGGCATGCTTTTGATGGTTAGAGTGTGACAGGAAGGTTCCGATGTCATGTACCAAGGCAGCATATTCTAAAAGCTCGCGGGATGTAGCGCCGTAGGTATGAGCGCCCAGGCACTTTAATTCATCAAACATTCGCAAAGCAAGGAATGCCGTGTGGTTCGCATGCTCCGCTTCGTACTTACAGGAGTGCGCAAGCTGCAGTATACTCCTGCGCCGAACGGAAACAGACTGAAATTTCTCCAGGGTACCCTCGCCGCGCAGCACGTGGTCTAACAGTATTCCATCGCGCAGGCCACGGTCACTGGTCATGAGGCGCTCTATTCCCATTGCCTCCATAAGTGATAACAGGACGGCACCACCACCCAGAATGATATCAGCGCGCATAGGATCGAGCCCAGGCACATTTCTTCGCTGCTCCAGCGACAATGAGCACAACATCCCGATAGTCTCGTGAAGGTCAACAGTTCGAATGACATTTTGCTGCCTTCCCGCACCCTCCGTATGAACCCTGGCGATGACCTCACCTAGTGAGTTTATGCTCCCCGCGCTGCCAAATGCCAAATCGAACCCCTCGGCTCTCACCTTGCGAACGACTTGGTTCGCGACGCCGTGGATGTACTCCATACTTCGCAGTAGTTGATCTTCTGGTATTGCAAGCGTGGTGTCGAAAAACTTGCTGGTTAACCGCAGAGCCCCAAGTTTCATGCTCTCTAACACCGAATACTCGTTCACTGCTGAACCGACAATTACCTCAGTGCTGCCACCTCCAATGTCAATGAGCACAGCTTTCTTGCCGTTCAATTCAACTCCGCTTATAACACCAAACCAGATTAACCTTGCCTCTTCTGCGCCAGAAATAACCCGGACTTCGATGGCGGCCTGTTGACGAACACGCTCAATGAAATCATCACGGTTCTCCGCTTCTCGAACAGCCGAGGTGGCAAACGCAACGATCTCAGAAGCTCCAAAACCGCGGGCTACATCGGCAAATCGCGCACATACCAGCGCACCTCGTTCTATCGCTTCAGGGGTCATCTTCCCGGCCTTAAACTCCCCCTCGCCGAGGCGCACCATTTCCCGATGCTGGCTTAAGGTATGCAGACGCTGGTTTTCGTCGACCCGCACGACGGCCAGCCTAATGGAGTTCGTACCGATGTCGATTGCCGCAAACACATGTTCGTTCATGAGGGTTCCCACACTGTAATTAACGTTCAGGCACAAGCTACTAGAGTATATAACACATTTCGATCATCTGTAGTGTATCAATACAGCAGTTCCGCGTAGGCATCCACCAGTAATCTTAGCACTAGCGTATAAGCACGGGTGTTGGCTCGGTGGTTGTACACCGTCGACAAAGCAGGCTCTAGGCACGAGGATCGTAGCCACGCCATAGTGTATCCGAGGGTGATAATAGCATTGAAGGTGCTGCGATGTTTTAATGAATCTCTGATTGGATTACAGGGGCAGGCACTATTGGCACCCAACCACCGAGAATGGTTTGAATCCGGTGGTTGCCGGCATTAGAAAAACGGACAAAGCAATCTGTTCACTAAACGCCGCGATCAAGCTGAACTGCGCGCTACTGCTATCCGCCGGAGACTACCCTATTAATCCTTAACCTAGCTGGTGTGGTTTTGTTCATCAATAAGGTGCGCCAGATCAGAGATGGTAGTTAGGTGCTGTTTTGTCGCAGTAGTTCCCCTTACGGTTATGGTGTAGGTGTTGTTGAACCCGAAAGGCTTTAACCATAAGAGGTGATATCGTTGCCGAAAAACGCGCCGATCAATGGCATATACCTCTTCAGGATTCTCTATTACTTTGCGCTTAAGGATATCCACTAAGCCGGTGCCGGTATACTCTGGGTAGATATCTATGTCACCTGATTTAAGGGCGTTAAAACAGATAATGGTACCGCCCAGTGTAAGGTGCGTGACCACGCGAAGGTTCGTATTGTCCGCAATAAGCTGTGCCATGATTTGACCCAAAACAGCCTGTTCTGTAAACGACTTACCCCCAATTACGATCTTCCCAATTCGGCGCCGTTGTGGTATTACGTGAGAAGGAATTAGGTGATTGAGCAGAAGGAACTTGCGCGCCACCTTTGCTGCGGGCATGCCCTGATTGTCGACCGCATAGTTCATCGACCTCATTGTCGTGTCTGAAATCCGGTTGGACAGCCGGTCCAGTAGGGTTTTTACCACGGGGTATCGGCGCAGTGTACTCTCGCGGACCAGAGGAGCGGCGTAATATGGAGGAAAGAAGTGGAGGTTGTCCTTTAGAGCCACCAGATGGTAAGCCTTTATGCGTCCATCGGTTGCAAACCCATCTATGATGTCCACACTCTTCTGTTTAATCGCCTGGTAGAGCAGACCCGAATCCATCTGGAGCGGCCGTGTATGAAGGTGAAGTTGGTATAGCCTGGCCAACCCAGGAAATCCATCCTGCCTCACCAGGAACTCCGAGTCAAAGGCAGCCACATAATGCCTGCGGCTGGTCCCCAAAAACCCATTTCTCAACATCAGTCCGAAAGCCGCACCAAGCACTGCAACAATCGCAATAGCACCACGCCAGGTTAGAGATGTTCCTGCACTGTAGTCCTTCCTGCGGCGTCGGATCCTACCCGGTGTGAAGTAGAGCTCTGCAAAGGCGAGCAATCCGTCCATGACAAGGGCAAGCAGAGCAGCAGGTACCGTTCCTGCAGCCAGATAGTCGAAGCTTATGCTGCGCAGCCCCTTCAATATAAGGTCGCCTAAACCGCCAGCACCAATGAGTGCGCACAACGTAGCAGTACCTATGGTCCATACCGTTGCAATACGTATCCCCGCCATTATCACCGGCATGGCTAGTGGAAGTTCTATTTTTGTAAGTATCTGCCAACGGGTGTACCCCACGCCCATGCCTACATCAACCAACCCCGTATCAACCGATTTAATGCCTGTATAGGTATTACGAAGCACCGGGAGTATGGCATAGAAGATTAAGGCAATGAGCGCAGGTGGTACACCAATTGTTGGCAGTTTCATAC
This sequence comes from bacterium, assembly GCA_021777995.1. GTDB lineage: Bacteria > Armatimonadota > Chthonomonadetes > Chthonomonadales > Chthonomonadaceae > JAJZFK01. The sequence continues at coordinate 10,669 of JAJYCW010000105.1, read as the reverse complement.
TAGCGAAAATCATGACGATAATTGCCAACATCGCCAGGCCGGGGATAGTTTGAAGCACGCCTGCGGACCCTAGTACAACAGAGATCACCACCTGCCTTTTAGTATGCGCGAGGGCGACGCCTACAGGAATTGCAAACAGGCACGCAACCACCACGGCGACCACAGTAAGGTATATGTGCCGTAAGGTTTCGTCAATGATAACTGCCCCGTAATTAGCGAGAAATGTGTGAAGGGCACTCATTTCAACGCTCCTTCGGCAGGACAATCTCCCGGAATAAGGTGATTCGTCACTGTATCGACGGACAATAAACCCAGCATTTGGGATTCTGAGATTACTGGCAAGCGCCTCATATTGGCCGACCGAAACTTTTCAAGGGCAGTTGCCAGTGAGTCCTTAACATCAATTGTAGCGGTAAACCCGGCAGCCGCTGTTGGCACTAGCGGTTCGTACTCCTCCTGCAACTCGCCCACTTGCCGATTCTGCATCAGTAGCAGGATTCTGTTGTGGCCCAGAAAATCCTCAACGAACTTGCTAGCAGGCACGGACGCAATCATCTCTGGCGTGTCCACCTGCTGAACCATTCCCTCATTCAGGATGGCAATTCGGTCCCCAAGCTTAAATGCCTCAAAAACATCATGTGTAACAAAAACGACTGTTTTCTTGAGGTGCGCCTGCAATTGCAGAAATTCGTCCTGCAGCCGGTCTCGCGTAATGGGGTCTATCGCCCCAAATGGCTCGTCCATCAGTATTACAGGCGGATCGGCTGCCAGGGCGCGAGCGACACCTACCCTCTGGTTCTGTCCGCCGCTCAATTCGGACGGGTAACGATGAATGTACTGATCCGGCTCCAGACCCACCATTTCAAGCAACTCATTAATCCGGTGCACGAGCCTTTCATTATCCCAGCCAAGGAGCGAGGGCGTAATTGCAATATTTGCGCCAATAGTCATATGTGGAAATAGCCGTGTTCCCTGCACTGAATAACCAATATTACGCCTTAAGGCAACCGGATCCTGTTCCATGACGGATCTTCCGCCTACCGTGATTACACCCGAAGTTGGGTCCTCTAGTCTATTGATCATTCGCAGTAAGGTTGTTTTTCCACTACCGCTCGTACCAAGAAGTACAAACAACTCTCCGGCAGCGATCTCCATCGATACCATGTTAACAGCCAGCTCGTTATTGGTGTACGACTTGCTGACTTTGTCAAATGTAATCAATAACTCGTGCCCTCGTGTGTGGCTCGCCCCGCCGCCCTCAATTAGACTTCTTACCAACCTTGAACACGCCAACCAAGGCGTGGCCACAACCAAGCCCCTGCTGCATGGAGAACTCTAGATCGCGCAACACGTAGCCTAACTGCGGTTCGATTACATTGGCTCTTGGATCTCCCATTTTAAGGAACTCTGCTACCTGAAACACGCGCTCCATGGTTAGGAGTGCTGATTGGAGTGGTAGTGGAAACTTTGACCATCCTGGCATGTCGAGCGGAGATATCGTGCGTTTCATTCTATCCATGCAAAAGTCTAGAACCAGGTTCCAGGCCCTCATAAGGTTGCTGTAAAAAATATTGGCCTCACTAAATCCTGAAAGGGAGCGAAACTCTACTCGCAGCGAACTTAAATCTGTACGCACATTCTCTTCATGAAGCATATTTACGGCGCCACGAACCATACTCGCCCAAGGATTATAGAGCCGCGTCTGCACGTGCCTGCCCACAAACGACGAGATATCAGCCAATTCCACTAGTTTAAGTTCAATGTTGGTTGCTTTTGAAATCCCGCTCGCCAGCCCACGCACCTGTTCGCCGCTCCAATACCGCATAGGAAAGTGTGTCTGCTTGTGGGAAAGTGCATCAGGATAGAGCCAACTCATAGAGTAATCCAACATGCCAGTTTCCCCCTTCCCCCAGTAAACCGGCCACTCTACAGAATATTCGCCAAGCCAGTCGCAAACAATAACTGAACCCTCACGGGCATGTTCAACGGTTTCACGCATAAGGCGAACCATAGCGCAGTTATCTACATGCGAGAAGGAGCTGTAAGACGTGAAGTACAAATCGAATGAGGGGTAGCTACGAAGTGGGAACCCACGTGACAGATCACCGATACAGAACTCAACTGCGGGCCACTCCCTAAAGTTTCTTCTGCCCTCGTCTAACATCTCTTCCGATAGGTCACAGCCTGTGTAACTTTCAATATGGCTGGTCGGAAGTACATAGTTCCCTGGTATCTGCATTGGTGCCTGGTCGATAGTCCAGGAAGTCAGCAGCCTCAATCCCTCACCGGAACCGCAGCCCAGATCAGCGATACGAATACCCTGTGCTTCGCCTCTGTTAGACTGAATAAGTCGATGCAGATGTGGGGCAATCAGGTTCCCACGTAGTTGATCTTCCCAGTAGCAACGAACATTATCATGCTTTCCGCTTAGCCCACCCCTGTAAAGCGAGTAGTGGCCACCTTCAACGGCATCTGCATAGGTAGCCACGGCACCATCGTTCAATTCGACTTCTGTCTTTATCATTGTCTTCTCCTCTAATAGCAAATTGAGTCATTTCCACTAAGTTGCGTAGAGTACCAAGTGGGAACCGGGTTAGTCGCACATTAGATCGTCAAAAAGTCCACCAGCGCACTTAACCCGCCTGCTGCAAACTGGTGAGCTACGTTGTGCGAGGGACAAGTATAGTCTCGTAGACGCTCATGCAATGGCGCCAGAAAGACTTCTTCACCCCTGTTTCGCCTCCTGAGCCCCAAATCAGCAAGGGCAACCATGCGATTCGCCATAGCACGAAGTAAATATCGAGAGTTGTTTCTCTCGCTGTCCTTCAAACACGCCTCCACGCGAAGCTCCGGCAGGTCGGACCAGTTGAAATTGCTAATATCCTCCAGTGCTTCTGGCAGGGCTGATATCAGGCCCAAGGTTAATGCGGCGATAACTACCAGTTCACCGGGAAGCTGCTGATCATTGGTCCTGTTTTCAACTGTGTGGTAGCGGGTAAGTCTGTTGCAATGCCAACAGCACCTGTAGTGCGTATACAGATCGTCACTATTGGGCCTTATAGTCACCGTTGAACCATCAAGCTTGGTTCCCTCACATTTGGGTAACTTGAGGAATTGGCGAAGGCTCGACTTCCTATTGATTAAAATTGGTACTTCATCTCTTACAGCAAATAGAAAAGGCAAATCCGCAATATAGTCAACATATGACTCGTAGTTTTCAAATGGTCGATCTGGCACCCCGTACCTTCGTGGGTCATCCAACCACCAACCCCAAAGCATCTCGTTTACGCAATTTAGCCGTGGATCCAATTCGCCCTGCCACACTGTTGAGTTTGCAGTGAGTGCAAGCTGGGCAGGCACAAATGCGTTAAGTACATTGAGTACAGCGATTCGCGCAGAATCCGGGACGTTAAGATGGACGTGGCTGCCAGCGTTTAGCGTGAACAGATGCACGTCATGCCCGTTGTGCGGTTGTACCTGCTTGTTGCTTACAAGTACCCGATCCCAAACGGACGCCCGAGAGTTAGCAGACATCAACCTGCTGCCAGGCTCCCCCGCTGGGTGAATACCAACCGCTAGAAACCTCGCGTCATTCTTCTCGGAAAAAGAACGCATGACATCACGAACTGACGCGATTGATTTCTCGAGGTCAAATAGATTCGCAACCGGAGCTAGCGCAAACTCAATCTTACAATAGCCTGTCTCACAGCTTGCAGTATGCCTTCCCTCGTGCTGGGATTGAGTCGCACCAATTAATGCGCATGTTCCCTTATCTATGAGCGGTTTCCAGGAACATCGCAGCATGTGCTGCCACACCATTTCTACTGTCCGCCGGCTTACCGGGTCGCCCGTGCAAGTTGTCAACGGAAACTTGAGCTCTGCACCAATGCGAAGAGACTCTTCATAGGGGTATGTCCAACGGGAGGCATCCAGGTGGGAATTGGTATTAAAGTCCAACATATGCCTATAGTGCCTCCGGCTTTAGTGTATGGCCGTTACCGCTGACCACCACCTTATAGGTTGTAAGATCTGAAGCACCAACGGGGCCGCGTGCATGCAATATGCTGGTGGATATCCCAATTTCAGGACCAAAACCAAGCAGGGAACCGTCACAGTACATCGTGGATGTGTTGCATAGCACAACTGCAGAGTCTACGAGATTGTTAAATGTTTGTTGACTGGATAAGTTCTCAGTGATGATGCCATCGGTGTGGTGCGAACCATACGTGTTGATGTGCATTATTGCTTCGTGAAGCGTGCCAACGACCTTTATCGAGACGATCTCGCTAAGGTATTCAGTACTCCAATCATCCTCCGTAGCCGGTGATATTCCCGAAACGACGCGTTGAAGTGCCGTGCACCCGCGAACCTCTACACCATGGCTCGTTAGCGCATTCACGAGCTCGCTGCACCATGGTAGAAGGTCGCGATGAACGAGCAAGGTCTCCATCGAATTGCAGACTGCAGGCATCGAAAGCTTGGAGTCTATTATGATGTTTAGTGCTTTTTGCAGATTAGCGCTGGCATCGACATATTGGTGGCATAGTCCAGCGTAGTGATGCAGTACTGGCATCCTCGCATGCATGGCGACGGTATCCATAAGTGCTCTCCCACCACGTGGAATCACTAACTGGATGCTTTCCGCGAGGTGCAGAGCTTCTTCTACGCTCTGATGTCCGGCTTGAAGCAGTTGAACTGCATCCTGTGGAAGGTCGGCACATTCCAGTGCCTGGTGCCACAGTGAAACCAGACAGCGATTTGTTTTTTCCGCCTCGTTTCCACCACGAAGGATGATGCAGTTTCCTGACTTAAAGCAAACAGCAGGGCCATTTACAGATACATGAGGTCGCGACTCAAAAACCAGAAGGATGACGCCGATGGGGACACGGATCTTCTGAACCATCAACCTCGGCTCAGGCTCCTGACTGTGGAAAATCTCGCCAACAGGATCTGGCAAGGCGCTTAGTTGGTGTAACGCGCTTATTCTTGCTGCTAGGCTTTGGGCAGTTAAAACCAGCCGTTTGGTGATAACCTCAGAGGCACCGCTCTCTAAGGCGCAGACCATGTCATGATGGTTGGCACGCAGTATCTCTTCTTGCCGCTCATTAAGCAGTTTCGCCATCGTCACAAGCGCACAATTCTTCTGCGCGGATGTGGCAACTGCCATCGCGATTCTGGCAGCCTGTGCAGCAGAACCTGCCTCTGCGGCAGCTCGCGAAGGTGGTAAAATTGCCTTCATGTTTGGACCTCGTTCTTAGTCTAACGCGTGTACCTCAGATAAACGGGCACATTTGGCGCATAGCAGAGTAAACACGCGTGGACTAGCGAGGCAATGCACTATTCGATCACAGAGCCTGCAAAATGCAAACAATGCTTTGCTGCCAGGGATTGGCGAGTTACTCAATATCTGTATCCGAATTATCCCTGTTTGCGGGCGGGTAAATCATCTGACATACTGTGTGAATTTCTCTGTATCGTACTGCCTACAAAGAACCGGTGCTTTGGTGGAGGGAGAATCTCTAACTAAAGGATGATGACCGATTAGTCCGGAAGGCGGATGATGCCGCGACGGATGGCGATGATTGAGGCATGTGTACGGTCGTTTGCGTCTAATTTGCTAAGAATACTGTTCACGTGCGTCTTTACGGTACCCGTAGAAATATAGAGAGCATCGGCAATTGCCTGGTTGCTCATTCCACGCGAGATTAATTGCAACACCTCCACTTCACGATCAGTCAGCTCTTTATCGGCAACATGTTCCGCAAGTGTGGCAGCAATTTCAGGTTGGATACACATCTGACCATCTGCAATGGATTCGATAGCGAGTATAAGCTCTTCCGCTTCGCTGTCCTTCAGGAGGTAGCCTCTTGCTCCTGCCTTCAAACCTTTCACGATATCCGCATCCCCCGCGTAGGTGGTAAGAATCAGGATGGCTGCCTGCGGGTTGACATCATGAATAAGGCGAATAGCCTCTACCCCATCCATTTCGGGCATGTTCAGATCCATCAGGATAACGGTTGGATCGAGTTCCGCAGCCATATTGACTGCCTCGCGGCCAGAATGTGCCATCCCAACGACAATAAATCCCGTGTGCCTCTCCAGAATGGCCGCAATACCCTCACAAACCACGGGATGGTCATCCACAACGAGAATAGAGATAACGTTGGTTAGTTGCAATGATGTTTACTCCACTGGACAGTTCGTCGGCGTGAGGCTAACACTCAAACCGGAATCTCGACTTTCACGTCTACACCGCCCTCAGGTTTATTTGAAATGGTAAATGTACCGCCTACCTGTTCAGCGCGTTCTTCCATGCTGGTCATGCCAAATCCAGAGTTGTCGCGGCTATCGTGAGCGGTTAATCCACATCCATTATCAGTTATCTTCAACCTGACACTTCGCTTAAGGTACTCAAGTTCAATACGGATCATATCGGCGTTGGCATGTCGCAGAACGTTTCCTATTGCTTCCTGGGCGATTCTAAGGAGCGCTTCCTCACAACGAGCGGGGATTTCCCGCGGAGAGCCGTGAAGCGCGAAGCATACATCATGGCCAGCATCGCGAGTCAGTCGATCCGCCAGTTGCGGTATTGCCTGAGGTAAATCATATTCCTGAAGTATGGAGGGTCGTAGCGCCCAGAGAGAACCTCTTGCCTCGGTTAGACTCTCGCGAGCTACCGCTTTGGCTCTCTGTAGGTGCTCGAGCACAGTTTTAGGATTATCGGGCAGGTTAAGACGGGCGGCCTCAAGCCACATTATAATTCCCGTAAACCCCTGCGCAAGGGTATCGTGTATTTCACGCGCCATGCGGTTACGTTCTTTCAGAAGCGCAACCTCGCTACTTTGGCGCGTTAGACGGTGAAGTTGTATACCCATTCCGAACTCATCTGCCTGGCAGATAAGATCAAAACAGGTGGATGCCATCTCAAGATCGATATCCGGGTCGGTGAAAGTGAGTAATCCCGCGATGTACATGCCTGCTAACATTGGTATTACTAGCAGTTGTTCACCACCACGCAATTGGTCACGTAGACCGGCAGGCAATTCCTGATCATTCGTTGCCCTAGTGAACACCAGTGGACGGCTTGTAGTAGATAGCGTTTGCCATGCGCCCCGCATGTGAGCGATCTCGATAAAAGCATGCTCTGGTTGACGTGGAGCAAGGGAAGGGCGGCTTCCATCGTACCCTGCAGCATATAGCAGTATGTCCTGCTCTGGTATGTAACTCCACAATGTTGCGGCTTTGGAATTAAGTTGCTCTGCTACCGCGGCAAGCCTTTGGCCAAGGAGGAGAAAGAGGTTTGTTTCTTTCGTGAACTCCTCAAGTGTACCTAGAAGTTTGCATAGCGCGTCGCGCTGTAACCCAAACGAATTAAGTCGTTCTATGGTGGATGCAAAAAGGGATGATACCAGTGAGATTGCTGGTATCGCCTGCGGATCGCGAAGGCTGCGTTCGTCGTGTGTCACCAAGAGGAAGCCATGACAGCGATTCGTGCCTGCAGGCGCTATGGCAGAAGCGGAGGTTTGATTGCTCGTCGTACTTGCCGAATCATGGACGTAGAGAATGGGTGGTTCTGAGGGATTAATACCCTTAAAAACAGAAACCGGTATATTTGTGGCGGCTTTTAGCTGTTGAAGTATTGCACCGGTGCTGGATGCCTTTAACCTTACATAGTGCAATTCATCGTCGCATTCCAGATAGTCGCAGTGCGCACCCGGAAACATTGCAGCCAGATATTGAAGTACGAGGGTCTCCGCCTTCTGGGGACTTTCAACCGCCCTCAGCGAGACAGCTAGCAGGCTAACCAACTCGAGAAGGCGGTTGGAGGGAATATCTGCGGAGTTTTCTCTCATTCCGTATTCCTCGCTCCTTCATCCGGTCGCTGAGCACCTGGCAGCAACAGCAGGCGCTGGAGCAGCCTACCCTTTCAGGGTACTGCCACCCACCTGCACAGTTCCTCCTTGGGTTTGAGTCACGGGAAAAAGTCCTTGAAACTTCAAACTATAAAGAAGCTTACCATCATTTTGCAGTTCAGTCAGCGGATTACCGACCTAAATGGTCTACTAACATGGTTTGCCTATCAACTCTAGACAAAGGCACAGATCAGTGCTCACGCGGAACCCCAGCAACAGATGCATCCATTTACAACACTTGCGAAATGCAAAGTTGCTGAACCATTCGCCATATGCGACATTCGGCCACCGTGGCACGAATTGGTTGAAACGTTCGGCAATTTGCTCATACATACGCAGCAGTTGAGCGGTTACCAATCTGCAGCACGCCAGAACACGCCGCGGTGTTTATGTACGGTTTTCCCGCACGTCAATCATAACGTTGCCAAGTGCATAGCGATTTTCACTGTACAAGGACTGCCACTTCGCACCATCCTGCTCGTCATGAAAAGGTTAGAACCCGTTCGCAATGTAAAATCGCATGCTCGCTTACCGTCCGTTCAGCCCTTCTCACCATGCTTGTTGTTCCTGCGACGTAATACCAAGGCACCTACGCACCATACACGTTACTGCTCAGCACCACCCCGCCCGCCCCCGTATTCACGCCGAACGTGGTCAGCGGGTCCTCGCGGTGGTACTCGTCATCCGTGCTGCTCTTGCGGCGTATCAGCATGCTGCTGCAGCCGCCACCAGCCCGAAGGTACTGCGCGTTCGTCGTCCACGTGCCGCCAGTGAGGTCGCTGCCCTGCTCCACCAGCTCGCCAGCACCGCACGCAACGCCGCAGCGGTACCAGGTCCACGCGTTGCAGTGCTGCACCGATTGGGTACCAGTATTATTTGATAGCTTGCGGTACGGGCTATCCTTATGCGAGTTTAATGATTGAACCTGTTATTCCCTTTAGTTAAACGCCTGGATAGATTGGGCCTCACTTTACGACACCCGAGGGTCGTCTGTCCAGATTCGAATGTTGGATTATTCCGGTTTGTTCACCATTTGCAATACCATGTCCATCTTATTCTGCATATAGAGCCGCGCTGTCGAGTTCGCAGGTAACGAGTTAATCCTGCGCCCAAGGGTCTCAATACGCTTGATTTTCTCATCATGGGCTAAAGTGCCTCTCACAATAGGGTAAATGATATTAGCCATCCATTCGGCTAGTAACTCGAAATCCTCGGGCGCTACTTCCAATTGCGCCTCAAGCTCCAAAATCCTTTCGTCAGATCCTGTAAAGAACATCCACCGACTACCTGATGGTGGGCAAGTGTCGCCGCTCATATCTACCAGACCCTTTCGCATAATCACCTACTAGGCTATACAGTCACACCAATGGCCAGCGGCGGTACCAAATCTGCATTTATAGCAACCGCCCAACCAAACTACTGGACAGAACACCATACAAGCGATCTTATCGAAGAGGTCGCAACTTAGAAGGATGCCGCCAGGACAGGGACCGAGACCGATATTATCAATAGTCACTCGATTCAGCGCCTGACTCGCACATGCCTGCTTCTTCGCTGGCACTGGCTTATTGCCCATCACCTGGAACCCGCGGCTGGGTACCACCACCCCACGCCCACCGCTGCCGGTGAGCATACTCGGTTCGCTCCATGCCGTGTAGCAGGTTGCCGGTTGGGTTGTCTTGCTTACCCCCTGCGCATACGGCATCCCCATAAACGCGTCGTAAACGTTACTGCTCTGCACCGCCCCGTTCGCTCCCGTAATCACGCCGAACACACCTAGCGGGTCCTCGTGGTGGCGTCGTCCGTGCTGCTCTTGCGGCGTATCAGCATGCTGCTTCAGCCAGCAACCTCTCGATAATCAGTATCTAGAATGATCACCGCAAGGACCTAGACCATCCCGTCTGTTCGGCAGTGCGGGCTAAAGCGATGTGTTACAAGAAATTGCCCTCAATTGCCTGGCCTGTTAGGTCATTAGAAATCGAGACAACTCTCTGTCGCAAACTTCCCAGCGTTCATTGTAAGTATCAACAGGGTTCCCTCGTGGTGTGTACCGCCCGCCGAATTCTCTACGACGATCTTACTTCCAACTTGCCATATGTGAACCGGCAACACACCGTTAAGGTCGTGCTTGTCCCTCTCTTCATCAATCACCCTGAACCCCGTCCCGTCACGGTTGATTTCAACAACTGTTCCTCCACCGTACCGCCCGCCCCAAGAGGTGATGCCAACAAGATGATTTCTTTGTGTTCGCACGATTCCTAATGGATACATTCCATCCGAATTAATCACCCTGTCGCTTTTACTGGCGGGCCCGAATGAGTGTAAAACCCGATAATCGGTTGCTTTCGTACAGATTGAATAGATAATTCCCTTGTCATACCGGCCGTCAGTAGGTCTAACGCCTATAATCGTAGTTGAATGAACCAAAATAACGTGCTGCGGTAAATACCCCTCCCCTGTACCACGCGATCCAGAAATAAAATCGTGGAGAACCTTGAACTTCAAATTAGCCGTATTCAACAGGAAAAGTAGACCATGCCCATAAAGTCCCCCTAATGTCGTCGTGCTATAGAGGTATTTTCCATCGTATGCCAGTTGCTGCCAGGGTGAGCGACCGTTCCGCTTATCAAGCAGTTTTTGATGACTCGTTGGGTTGGTCAAAATGGCCCCAAACGTATAAAGTAGCTGGTATTTACGGTCCATAGAATTGAAGGAAAACACCGTGCCCTGACCGTAACGTCCTCCTGCTATTGAGA
>JAJYCW010000009.1:45454-58787 GCA_021777995.1 bacterium | reverse complement strand
CGTACGGGCACTGGACGGAGTGTTAACTCTGGGCAAAGGCCAGCGTATGGGTGTATTCGCGGGATCGGGTGTCGGTAAATCCACCCTCATGGGAATGATAGCCCGCAACACTACAGCCGACGTAAATGTGATAGGACTGGTTGGTGAACGAGGCCGTGAGGTGCGAGACTTCGTGGAGGAAAGCCTTGGGCCAGAAGGCTGTCAACGGTCGGTGGTCGTCGTAGCAACATCAGACCAGCCAGCACTGGTCCGCATCAAGGCTGCTCTAACTGCCACAGCTATTGCCGAGTACTTTAGGGACAAAGGCAAAAGCGTGCTTCTCATGATGGATTCGGTTACGCGACTTGCTCAAGCACAGCGTGAAGTGGGTTTGGCCATTGGAGAACCACCGGCAACGCGTGGATATACGCCTAGTGTGTTTGCAATGCTGCCCCGCCTCTTAGAGCGAGCGGGTACCGCTTCTCAAGGCGACGGCTCCATAACGGGAATCTACACAGTGCTCGTGGATGGCGACGACATGAATGAACCTATAGCGGATGCCGTTCGAGGTACCCTGGATGGCCACGTCGTTCTATCACGCGAGCTTGCGCACCGAGGTCACTACCCCGCCATCGATGTGCTGCAGTCGGTAAGCAGGGTAATGCCCCAGATTGTGCCGCCCGAACAGCTTAAATCTGCTGGCATGCTGCGGGAGCTGTTAGCAGCTTATCGCGATGCAGAGGACCTCATTCGCATCGGTGCCTACGTGGACGGAAGCGATCCAAGGGTTGACCGTGCCCGTGCAAAGATAAGTACTATCGAGGCGTTTCTGCGACAAACCGTGAACGAGTCGTGCTCCTATTTCGAAACACTTAAAACTCTGCTAACCCAAATGCCCGCCTGACGACTATGCGAAAATTCAAATTTAGACTTGAAACATTGCTCACGGTAAGGGCTGCTCAAGAAAAGCAGGCAGAGCAGGCATTTGCCGTCGCTCAGGGGCGTCTGTCGTTGGCATCACGAATGTTGCAGGAATCGCTCGCGCAGTTCAACACCGCGCTCGCAGAGCGCGCCGGTACCACAGCGGGCGAGCGCATAGATGCCGCCTCATGGCTCGATCGTGAGCGATACCTTGGCGTGCTTGCCGCCACAATTGAGCAGCAGCAGCGCATTGTGGATACGGCGAGAATGGTGGCAGAGGAGTACAGGTTGGAACTTGTGAAAGCAAGCCAGGCCCGCGAGTCTGTAAGCCACTTAAAAAAGCGCGATATTCAACGTTACACCACGGAATTTAACCGGCAAGAACAAGTCTCACTGGATGAGCTGGCCACACAACAGGCAGGTCGGAAGCGACAGGAAGCCGCTGCTGCACTGCGCGACGAGGAACAGACAACATGCTAAGTGACTATAGTGCCGCACTCAGCCGCATTCAGGCAATAGAATCACGCATTCATGATTTGCTTGCGTTTGACAAACCAACCCAGGCTTCGCCCGATATGTCGGCTCCTGGGACGACACCGGGGAATTCTCTTCCACCGCTTGCAGCGCCGATTTCGTTCAATACGGCCTTAACCGCTGCAGGAGCCTTGCCAGCGCTTAAAGGAGCGCAATTCTCACCCTACATTGAGGGACTAATCTCAAAATATGCTGCCTCCAACAACGTTGATCCAAACCTTGTTCGAGCAGTCATCGCACAGGAGTCCGGAGGCAATACAAACGATGTTTCCTCCAAAGGCGCTCGTGGTCTGATGCAGATTATGCCAGAGGAGGCCCAATCGCTGGGCGTTTCAAATCCCTTCGATCCTGAGCAGAACATTGCAGCAGGGACCAAGCTGCTTGCTACCCTCTTGAAGAAATACCAGGGCGATGTACCGCTTGCGCTTGCCGCATACAATGCTGGTTCGGGCGCGGTAGAGCGGTATAACGGCGTTCCTCCGTTTCCCGAAACTCAGAAATACGTACATAACATTCTGCACATGTTAGGGCAGTAACCTGATGCGGCGAATAAGGACTTCAGTTTTATGATGAAAGTATTGAAATTAACTCTGTTATTCATGGTACCACTCGTTGTCGGTGTTGGAGCGTTCCTTGGTCTTGCGCATACAAAGATACTGCCGGGTCATAAGTGGGCAGCTGAAAAAGGACCGCTTGGTGAAATAATGCGCCTTACCGGGGTCAAACCGCTAAAAAAGCCTGCACCAAAGGCAGTTCTAACACAGGCTGCAGCAGGTTCACAATCGGCTTCGTCCGTGGTTGATCCATTGGCTGCGGAAAAGCAGGCACTCGCCGCCGAGCGCCAGGCGTTTGACACTGAGCGCGCAAATTGGCAGGCTCAGCAACAGCAACAGGCACAGCTACAGGCGCAGCAGGCAGCAAGTGCAGCCGCGGCCCAGCCCGATCCGCAGCAGATAGCCCGGCTCGCGGATGTTTATGGCAATATGGACTCCGCAACCATAGACAAGATAATAGCCCACCTACCCGAACCTGAGGTAGTCGCACTTCTCAGACAGATGGACGGACGCAAGGTAGCCCACGTTCTCGCCGGCATGAAGACAGCAACGGCCGCACGACTTACTCAACTGCTTGCACAGCCACCGCCTGCCGCTCCCAATACGTCGGCAAGTACTAACTCACCGTAGAGCCTCGCATTAAGCATGCGGATACCAAATCTGGTTATCCGCATGCTTAAATCCCTCATGACTTCCACTAAATGATCCGTTGCAGCAAACCGAAGATCACCTTGAGCTAGAACCTTTCTGCAGTAGCCTCACAACTTTGCATTTGCGCCAAACGCTTCATGGTACTAGATAACGATCGTGGTTATGGTACCGCTAATCAGAAACAGCGCTCGGCCACAAAACAGCCTCCTAGCCCGTTAATGGTGAATCGCAACAGCAACTTTAGCAGCGTGTTATTAACAGAAGTGATAGTGCTATAATTTGCAACAATGTTATTGGGTCGGCAATACGCAAGGTAACAGTAAGGCTCTTTTAACGAGCCGAAGTCCATTCAGCCCGCCTTAAAAAGCAAATGCCGACATCCACCGGATTACGCCTGGTCGCACTATACTGTACTTACTCGCAAAGGAACGTAACGCATGTACCGGTTGCAATCACAGGTTGCTTTGGGGCTTTCGATAGGCCTGGTCACAACAGTCATGCTTGCAGGGTGCCAGCGCCACCAGTCACACACCGCCCCTAAAAGGCACGTGACCACTCCAAATGGTATTGCCGCCGCAGACTATGTACCCAACCTGGTACCTGCTTACCTGATAGCACCAGCCGAAAAGACCCACATTGTCTCTGCATCGCTCGCGTCACCGATGATCTGTGAACCAGTCGTAGGCGCGGGCCTGCCCCTAAAGGAGGCACAATTTGGGTCCGGGTGTTCGCGATGGCTGCAGTTTACTGTAGGTGGTCTACCTCAGGTTGGCGCTACTCCTACCTGGAGCTCTCTTTCTAGGGCATGCGCCGAAACGAGCCGGCCCGATCTACGTCTCGGACCGAAGGATATCCCAGGATTCACCAGAGCTACTGGCGTTAACATCATTGCACTGAGTTCAATTACGGGAACGCCGGCCGACTTGCACCTTACCTACAGGCTATTTGATACCCAAACTCGCCGACCATTCGGTGCACCCCTGGAACTAGCTGGCACTAAGGACAAGATTCTCGCACAACTACCCGAAATAGCCGTTCGCCTTGCCGACCTGCTCGGTGTGCATCGCGCGATTCTACCTACAAGCGTTCAGGTTGGTTCAGCAGATCTGACGCTGATGGGCGGGATACCATGGGTACCGGATACTACACTGGACGAAAAGACCAGACAGCGGCTTCTCAAACTGCGGAATTCCACCGGATTAGCAGCCCGGTTACTGATATGGGCAGGAAGCGATCGCGGTAGAGTGACTGCAAGCCTTAAAAGCCACCCTATCCCAGCTGCATCCCACAACGTATTGCTTATTGAGGGCTATTACGACAGATACGTGCAGATACCCATCAACCCAGCAGTATTTAATAGATTGTTAGCTCAGCATCCAACAAACCTGGCACTAAATACTACGGCGGCATATCGAGACGATAGCTTAAACGACTTTGGGCGCGCAGAGCAGTTGGCGTCTCGCGTAACGGAAATCGCCCCGTACCAACCTAATTCGTGGACCGTGCTTTGCGACATCAACGCCGATGACGCGGAAAATATCCGCAAGGGGAAATTCGCCGATGAGATGAGTTTCGCCATGTCTCACAAAGTCAATACACTCTACCAATCTCAGCTACAAGCAGGTGAGCACGCAGTACAATTAGATCCTAACTTCGGGCCTGGCTGGTACGAAATTCAGGAAGCAGCAACATTCGCGGGACAGGATGCACTAGCGTGGAAAGCGTTTGCAAAGGCTTCAAAGACGGACGAAAATACGTGGCGGCCATACAACTGGGCGCTGCAAATGACTCAATCCAAATGGTTTGGCGACCGGACGGACCTTATTCAAATGGCTAGCCGTGTTGCAAAGCACTTCCACTATGACCGTTACGCGTTAAGAGCTGTAACGCAGCTGCACGACGACGGTTATCCGGGCGCATCGCAGAGGTTGCTAAACACCATTGTTCAGAAAAACCTCAGTCTCCTCGCCGCGAATCCTCACGCTGCTGAAGCGCTCTACACACTGGGTAATGCCATGCGCGCAGAGAGCAAGTTTGCCGTGGCAACTATATACCTAGCACGTCTCACGAGGTTACGACCATACTATGGCCGCGCATACGCCGAGTTGGGGGGCTCGTATTCGGCAGTCAACCTCTTTCAACCGGCCTACAATGCACTAAAAAAAGCCAACAAACTGTCTCCGCTTAATGCACAAGCCTTTGAACGGATGGCGGAGGTATGTTTTAACTTACGCCATTTTCACCAGGCAGCTGCGGCAGCTAAACATGCGCTAAGTATTGAGCCGAATTTTGTATTTGCGATTTTCTACAGAGGCAACAGCCTCGAAATGTTGAATCAACACAAGCAGGCGCTCCCATACCTTTTACTTGCAACGCAGCTATACCCACGCACCTTTCAGGCACAAGTCCCGTACTCATTCTGGCGAGTTCTGGGCAACTGCCAGTTAGCACTCCACCACTACCGCCAGGCAATCAAGACATACACAACCTGCATCGCCGAACAACCGTCATGCTTTCCTGCATTAAATAATATGGCAGTGTGTTACGAAGATCTCCATCAATACGGGAACGCTATCACCACGTGCAACAGGGCACTTCAGCTAGTACCCAGAAGCCCAATGGCGTGGATGAATCTTGCATTTGCACTGTATCAGACACATGATGTTGCCGGTGCTCGAAAGGCCTGGCAGAACACCGTATCATTTGCCGGCAACAACGTTTTAGGCGTAGAAGCGCGCAAAAACCTGAAGCTCACCAGTAAAGCCTCGCATACGACAAAGCCTCATTAATCACAAGAGGTAACTTCTTGCAGTTTACCAACCACGCAGCGGTACCGAGACGAACGGAGTATTCAACGAACCGTTCGCTGCCCGCCTAGGCACAGAGATCGTCTATTCGATCAAAATAAGCCTGACTTCCTCAAACTCAGTTGGCAACGGATTCTCCCTATAAGTTAGTATAATAATTATGTGAGTATTTGCTCTTGCACGCGGATTAACAGGCGATTTGTGTCTATACAAATCGCTTCAAAGCTACTTCAATAGCATTTAATATCAAATAGAACGGTCGCTCAATACGCCAAAAGGTTGATTGACGCCGAAGGAGTTTGTAGCATAATCAAGTTATAAATCTACTCGCTTCATCGGTTGAAGCGTTCATGACCAAGCGTCTTCCATAGGAGGAAAGCGTACAATGAAAAGAGATTATACGTGTGGAGCCGCAGCGCCACACGGCTTTCGCAGTTCCCCTGCGACGATATTTACAATTGCTGCTGCACTAACGGTTGCTGCATCTGGCGCAGCCCAGGCAAGTGAGACAGTTGCGCTGCCTACGTTCACCTCTTCCGAGTTAAACATCGTCTACATGGCCCTGGTCGCCGGGTTTATTTCCCTGGCAGCGGGCGCATACTGGTTCACCAAAATCAAAAACCTTAGTCCCGGCACTCAGCGCATGGAAGAAGTTGGCAAAGCAATTCGAGATGGTGCATACGCCTATCTTCGTCAACAGATAAAACTCATGATTCCACTGGTGATCCTTATCTCCGCTTTGTTGTTCTTCCTCTACAAGGGTGAGGCGGCCGAGGGCTACAACACCGGCGACGCACTAGGTGTTGCACTGTTCTTCATCTTGGGCGTCTCGTTTTCATACATCGCAGGCTATACCGGCATGTCGATGGCCACAACGGCAAATCAGCGAACCGCCAACCAGGCCCGCACCACCTTCAAGGGCGCCTTGGAAACAGCCTTTCAGGCGGGGGCAGTAAGTGGAATGATGACCGTTGGCCTGGGCCTTATTGGTGCGTGTCTGGTATTTCTCATCTTTCGTGAGAAAGCCATGCTGATCCTTGTTGGATTTGGCTTTGGCGGATCCCTGGCAGCCCTGTTCATGAGGGTCGGCGGTGGGATTTTCACAAAGGCTGCGGATGTGGGTGCTGACCTTGTTGGAAAAGTAGAAGCTGGAATTCCGGAGGACGACCCGCGAAATCCTGCAACCATAGCAGATAATGTGGGCGACAACGTGGGTGACTGTGCAGGAATGGCAGCCGACGTGTTTGAGAGCTACGAAGTTACGCTCGTTGCTGCGATCATTCTGGGCGCGTCAGTAGTCCCACAGAATCTATGGCAGAACGGCGCGAGTCTTACCCACTCGGCCCTTATGCTTGTGATGTATCCGCTCATCGTACGTGCCGCAGGCGTTATTGCCTCTATTATCGGTGTGTTGACAGTACGTGGTGAAGATCGCGATGACCTGGATGCCATGCAGCCAATCAATGTCGGCTTCAGATGGTCAGCCGCTGCAGCCACCCTTCTCTTCGGCCTGGGCTCGTATGTCTATTTCGATCTTATGAACCCAACCCATGTGGTTTCAGTGCCTGCAACTTCTGGACAGGGTCTTGAAACGTACACATGGGTACCCTTCTTCCTCTGTACCTTCCTCGGCATACTACTCGCAATCTCCATTGGGTACCTTACCGAACACTTTACGTCCATGGAGAAAAAGCCAGTTACCGAAATCGCTTACCAAAGCAAAACCGGCCCCGCAACCATGATCATCTCTGGTTTCAGCTTCGGGTTGGAAAGCTCTGTATGGGGTGTAGTATCTATCGCAGTAACGCTCATGTTCGCGCTTATCATTTTCCAAGGTAACGCGATCCTGGCCGCTTATGGTATTGCGCTAGCAGGTCTTGGCCTGCTCTCAACTACAGGCTACATCCTTGCGATGGACACCTTTGGGCCGATTACCGACAACGCCAACGGTATTTTCGAAATGTCTGGCGTACTGGATGATGACCGGGCAGCCGGAGCCGTTAACGCGAACCGCATTTCCGGTGACAGAATCGTGGGCCGACTAGACGCAGTTGGCAACACTACGAAGGCGCTAACCAAAGGGTTTGCAATTGCCACAGCGGTAATTGCAGCGGTTTCACTGTTCCGTTCATTCATGACCAGTGCAGGCCTCTTGAACGTAGGAATACGGCTGGATGTACCGGAGGTTTTCATTGGCGCGCTGCTTGGTGGTGCGGCTCCCTTCCTGTTTAGCTCGTTTGCAATTAACGCTGTAGGGCGCGCCGCATCTCAACTCATAGAAGAAGTTCGAAGACAGTTTCGCGGTGATGCCGGCATTATGGCCGGAACCAGCAAGCCAGATTATGCCAAATGTGTCGCAATCGTTACTCAAGCAGCACAGAAAGAGCTTCTTGGCCCTGGCATCCTGGCAATATGCCTACCTATACTCGTCGGCTTTGGCCTGGGGTTTGCGGATCCTCAAAAAGGCGCTGCTGCATTGGGTGGATACCTTGCAGGAGCCATTATTACTGGCCAGTTGCTCGCGGTGCTTCTCTCAAACTCCGGTGGAGCATGGGATAACGCGAAGAAAAAGATTGAGGACGGACTGTTTGGCGGCAAGGGTACGGAAAACCACAAAGCCGCAGTTATCTGCGACACAGTAGGCGACCCGTTTAAGGACACAGCAGGACCCGCGCTAAATCCCCTCATCAAGGTCATGAACCTGTGCGGAATTCTGATTGCCGGCATCGTAATTAACCCGATAAGCCTGGTGGCACGCTCCGCTATCGTTCTAGTAACCGTAGCCCTCCTTGCAGGAGCTATCCTCTTTAGCAAACGCGGCTCCATCACCGATAATCCGGACTACAATGAGCCGGCATCCCCGGAGCCAGAAGAAAAAGCCGTAGTGTCAGCAGGTCGCTAGACCAGCGCTTATTCCGTAACAATAAAAGAGGTGCAGCCCAACTGCGGGCTGCACCTCTTATGTTTTTACCTGGACAACACACCACCCACTTCAGCACACAACCACAGGCATTGTGTGAAATCCCTCCCATCAATAGGCTGACAAACTATACTACTGGCAGTTGAATTGCCACAGGTTCACTGTCAAATTCAGGGCCTATGTGCTATTTGAACTGGGATTAATAGTCTTAGTTGGCTGATTTGTAGGCTCGTGGGATAGCATGTCGGCCGTCTGTTTCCAGCAGGTTTGGCGGTCCTCACTCCCTTGATACAAGGACCGCCACAATCCGGTTTCCCTGGCCGGCACTATAGCCTTATTCTAGACACAGCGGCGGAAGCCAGTAATGTTTCACTTACCAACCCGGGCAGTACGCAATGCAAAGTTCCAGCTGCTAGCCTGCTCCACAATTAGATGAACTTGCGCCGCAGTTGCTCCCTGCTGATCGAAGATCTCAATGTTATTCTTCCCGGGCTTAAGCCATGACTCCGGAAGATACATTCCTGGCGCCGGTGTGGGATCTGGGTAACGCCCCAAATTATGACCATTCAACCATGCGGAGCCAACGAAGAGCCCGGTAGTCATCAAGCGGTAAATTGGATGAACCCCTTCTGCGGTATAGGCAGGCACCGTAAACGAGGCACGGTACCAGGTTGGGATACCTGTTGCAGGACCGTCAGCATAGGGCAGCCAGTGCGAACTCTGTTCTTTGTCAAACCGGATTCCACCGTGATATTTCCAACCGCTGACGAGTGTGCCGGTTTCCGGAGATGTCGTTTCAAGCATTGCAGGCTTATCCAAGCCGCCCGTGCCGTCCGTGTTATGAATGAGTACTGCAAGAACATTTGTCCCGTCAGGATTCCATGCACGATCAAGCGAAACTGTAAACGCCGTATCCCACCCAGCATGCTGACCGACGACTTTTCCGTTAAGGTAGACAATGCAATCGTCATCCACGCTGCCGAAATAGACCGAGTGATGTGGAGCTTTGCTTGCAGGCAGATCAATTCGTACCCACACCCAGCCTGGACGATTATTGAAGAGGTCCTGTCCGATACTCGCGCTCAACCATTGGCCACGCGCCACCGGCCCTGCAGCGTCGGCGGCATCAGAGGCCGCAGGATTATTGACGCCCTGCCACTCCCATGCCGTCAGAGGGATGCCCGTATGACCTAATGGCAATCCTTTACGCAGGTATACAGGACCAGAGAGGCCCTTGCGGTCTACAGTGTTTAGTGGCCCAATGTATGAAAACCGCTTGGGGCGCCCGTAGTGAGTTGTGAATACTGAAATGAGATTTACGCCTTTTCTCAACGTAACACCCGCATTTTGCGCTACAGGGTTTTGCGTACGGCGAATGAGTTGGCCGGTGAATTGCGGGCGACCGTTGACAAATACCTGTAGCCAGTCGGCTACGTCCGAAAAATGAAGCGTGTAACTGCCGGCACTATTCGCATTTATAAGCGTGCGATACCATGCATAGCAACCATTGTAACCGTCTGCCCCCATCTGCCGTGGGTTTGGTGAATACATCCACTTCAAGCTCTCAAACTTCGTGCTGGAAGGCTCATCGCCCGGCCTTACCTGCCACGACACCAATTTCGGTGCATCAGGCATGGGTGTCGCTTCAGGATGTGGCGAACTCAACGGGTACCCGTTACCTGAGGCTGTAAATACGTGACTGGGCAACACTGTAGTAGCTGCCGCTGGCTCGTCGCATTGCAGGGTAAGACGGCTTGCCTTCAACGTAGCGTCGCCAACGTACGCAGGACCGGTTACAACAAACTCTTTGCCACCGGCTTGCACGTTCCAGGTAAAATTCGCCGTCCGTTCATTTTCCCAGATTACGCGTACAACACGGCCAGCCGACGCAAAGCTGAACAGCTGCGGGGAGGTTTCAGCAGTTGCCGTCAGCGTTATGCCGTTAGCCGATCTCTGCCAATGGCTGCCACCAACCAGATCATGAGGTGCATGGCAGGCAAATTCCATCTTATCTCTGCTGCCTGTGGGTCCATAAACGACAATCGTAGTTTCGTTGGTACTCTGGTCAAGGATAGTTAGTAGGCGGGGGCCACACAGACTTAGTGTGATGCCGGGCTTTAACGCGTATTCAACAACAATGGGCCTTACCTCACCACTCAATACTTTGAAATTGTCGGTTTCATCAAGCAGGTGAAGCGCCGTCGTCTGAACCCGGTTTGTGTTATTGTCTAGAAACAGTGCGGTACCATCTGGCGCGGTACGGGCGGTGATGCGCACCTGCATATTACTCCCAGAGTTGGCGTATGCTGAAGTACTGTCGTCACTCTCCTCAAGTATACGAGGAAGACTAGTGGCAAACATGGCGGCCTTTTTAAAGCGGTAATAGATTGGCCGCAGGTCACCAGCCTGACCTATTGCACCACCATAATCGTAAGAGGCCGCATCTTCATCATTGTTCCAGTATCCAAAATTACTACCTCCGTGCAGCATATAATAGTTGTAGCCATTGCCGCCGTAAGCGATAATATGCCACGTTCCCCTATCGAAGAATCGCAATCGTGAGGGGCTCAACGGACCGTAAAGGTTGTACCATCCTGGCCAGAACTCTGTTGTATACCACGGGTTGACTCGCTTAGCACTGCTCCAGGGAGTATTCCCAGCGGGATCACTGCCATGGTGTTCCCCACTGAAAAAGTAGGGTACCTGAATGCCGTATTCCAGCGCCTGCTGCTGTAGAAAATGGAAATACTGATTTGGCATATCGGTGCCCCATCCAAAGGGGTGCTCGTTCTCAAGCTGCACCATAATCACGCTTCCGCCGTGGTTAATTTGGTTCCGGGCAATGATAGGCAGTAACTTGCTGAAAAACTGGTGAACTGCGTCTTCAAAAGGTCTGTTTGGAGTACGTACTACCAGCCCCTTCACAAACCGCAGCCAGACGGGATACCCACCGCTGTCCCATTCCGCACAGTAATAAGGGCCAACGCGGACAGTAGCATACATACCGAGGCTGTGGACCAGCTTGAGGAATGCATTGAGGTCGTAACGGCCGGTAAAATCGAACTTACCCTCTTCGGGCTCGTGTGCGTTCCAAAAGAGGTAGGATTGCACCGTATTAAAACCAGCACGCTTCATCTTTAGCAGACGGTCGCGCCATAAGGCGCGCGGCACACGCGCGTAGTGCATGCTTCCGGACACGATAAATGTGCGCTTGCCGTTAATCAGAAAGCCTCGGCCGTCAAAGTTGATGTAAGGTGCTGCCGCTGGTGCCGGTTTGAACATGTGATCGTTCGCAACAGCACGCATAGGTGCTAAACACCATAGACTAGCCACGATAGCCAATATCGGGCGCGAATTCCAACGCATCTTGGTTACTCCCAGTTGTAATATGATCGCCCCGTTCATTTCTGCGCAAGGCGCCAGTTATCCTTCAAATCGTTCAACAATATGTTCACCGATGAATGCCACTCAAACATTTGATTAGCTTAAGGACAGACAAGCCTGCTGCAACCTTAGGAATTTCTTCGCATGCATACAGCGAAACCGACACACAGGATCTTCCGTCCACGTACTACCTTGTCAGATTTTAAGGCTTCGCGGAAGTTATGGTTGTGTGATACGCACTACGGATTCCGTTAAAAGGGTTTGTTCGACCAGGAGGATGGAGGAACTCCTCCTCGAGGAGTTTAGATTGACCGAACGTAAAGCGACCCTATGCCTGATCTTGTGTTCCTCAGTATTTCCGGAACTATTTACCGGAAATACACCGCTGCCGAGGTTCTTTCATCCACTGGTGTTTATGTTCCTCATGGTCGGTTATGGTCTGTTCGTGCTGGTAATTCGCGAGGCTGCGGTCCGCATGCATGCAAGTACAACCAGGATTGTCCTGATGGGCATCGCGTACGGAATTGTGAATGAGGGGCTATTTGCCAAAACGCTCATCAACCGGCATTCGTTGCCAATTCAACAATTTACCGGCTATGCTGTCGCCATGGGCTACAACACAGCTTGGGCTGCAGCGATTCTTGTTTGGCACGGTTTCGCTTCAGTGCTCTTCCCTATTTATTTCGTTCACTATTGCCTACCGGAAGCAGCAAAGGCGTCATGGCTGAAAAACTGGCAGTTAGCCGCACTGACAACGGCGATTACTCTCTTCGCAGTTTCTAACTTTGTGATGCGCCGCATTGAAGGCGCAGCCGGTACACCAGCAGAACTCGGCCTGGCAATATTGGCAATAATCATGTTGGTACTTTTGGCACTCAAGCTGCCTGGCTCGTCACTGCCTACCCGGCAAAGCAGCCGCGCACAGCCTGCGATGTTGGGTCTATCAGTTGCGATACCAACCGTGCTTCTTGTCACCCTGGCGGCGGCGAAGGTGTCCCCTGCTCTCTATTTCCTCAGCTTCTTAATCACGTTGATTGCGTACAATCGCTTAATGTGGCACAAAGGCTGGGTTTACCAACCCAGTTTCCTCTACTTTGCCATAGGATGGTACACTCAAAACGCGATCGGCTCAATTCTGGTAATCATGCACGACCCGTCGCTCGCCTGCGTGACGGCGGCTGCGGATACCGTCTTGTTGGTCACCATGTACATAGCCGTTAACAAATCCTGCGCGCGCACCAATAACCATTCCACCAAAGAGAAGATGCTGACCCCGTAATCGTTGGATACAACAACATAATGAGCCGTGCAAGACCCTCCCATGAACGAATGCCACCCATCGCCGATCCAATGGCTTGTAAGACCATCGACCGGCAGCACAGCGGAACTTTACAGTCCCTCAACAGTGCCGGTCGGTTCCTGGGCTCTGGTCCCAACAAACGCCAGCGCTGTAGCTTAGAGTGCCCTCAGCTGGTTAATTTGTGTCTGCACCCTTACCAGACCCGCATACACTCCATCGATTTCCATCAGTTCGTCGTGGGTTCCACTCTCTACCATCTTGCCGTCCTTCATTACCACCAAAC
>JAJYCW010000009.1:0-45444 GCA_021777995.1 bacterium | reverse complement strand
GTTGCGAAGAGTTGACAACCTATGGGCGATAGCAAATGTCGTGCGGTTCTGTATGAGTCGGGCGATGGCATCTTGTATTAGCTTTTCGGTCTCGGTGTCAACCGAAGCTGTTGCTTCGTCAAGAATGAGAATGCGAGGATTATGCAGAATTGCACGAGCAATGGAAATGCGCTGCCGCTCACCGCCCGAAAGCCGCTGCCCCCTTTCACCCACACTCGTATCGTATCCATCGGGGAACCGCATAATGAATTCATGGCAGTTCGCTGCTTTAGCGGCAGTGATTACCTCGAGGGGCGTAGCATCCGGACGCGAATAGGCAATGTTGTCATAGATTGTCCCCGGGAATAGAAACGGCTCCTGAGGCACTATGCCCAATTGCCGACGGAAATCCGCTCGGGATATGTTTCTAATGTCCACACCGTCAACCAGAATAGTCCCCTCGCTGGGATCGTAGAACCGAGAAAGCATGTTGATGATCGTGGTCTTCCCGGCTCCGCTGTGCCCCACAAGGCCGATCATCTCACCTGATTTAACGCACAGAGTAAAATTCTCTAGCGCACGACGGGCATTGTCATACGTGAATGTAACGTGATCGAACTCAACATCACCACGCATATTAGGCATTGCCACGGCATCAGGTGCGTCCACAATTTCAGGATCGGTATCCAGCACCTCAAACACGCGCTCAGCAGCCGTCATGGACCGGGTGGACCAGTCAAGAACCTGACTAAAGTTCATGAAGGGTTGATAGAACGACATCAGGTAACCGTTGAACATGGTGAGGACGCCGATGGTCATAACCTTGGAGATAACGAAGTGACCGCCCACAAGCCAGATGATGTAAGAACCTGCAGACATTAATAAACCGAGCAGTGGCCAGAACGTCGCCCTGAAGGCGTTGGCATCGTAACTCGCGAGGAACACAGACTGGTTGCGGTTACCGAAGAAGTTCACTTCGCGATCCTCTTGAGCGAAGGCTTTAACCACCCGCATACCAGAGAGTGTACTGTTAAGGACAGAGTACATCTTGCTTATTCGGTGCCACACCACATGATATCGTCGGCGAGCCCTTGGCATAAACCAGCGTGCCAACAGAAAGATACCAGGAGTGGGGATGAGCATAAGCAGAGCCAGCTGGTAGTTCAACCGAAACAGGATAATGCCTATACCTACCAGAGTGAGGACATTAGATGTGAGCCAAGGCACACCGCCTTGCAGGAAGTCCCACAAGTTATCCGAGTCACCCGTAACTCGAGACATCACAGACCCGGTGCTGCGCTTGTCATAATAGCTGAGGGATAACTGGTTGAGTTTGGCATAGAGCGCCATGCGAATATCCATGGCAATACGGCCACCCAACCACGGATTGAGTCGCTGCTGGGCATAGTTAAGCCCGGTGCTCGCCAGCTTAACTACTGCAAGCAGGGCTACCCACAGTATAAGCACATGCATGCTGGGCACCAGGGCATGCACCGGCACTTTTGTAGTGCCTTTGACGAGCTTTGGCGCCAGGAGATCGACAATCCTTCCCGCGACATAAGGTGGTGTAAGGTCAGTGGCTGTAGACAATACGATGAGTGCAACACCCAGAAGGACTTGAGGCTTGTAGGGAGCGAGAAACTGAAACAGCCGCATTAGAATCGCGCGCTTATCAAGGCATGCGGGACAGACATCAGTGTCGTCTGCAAGGATGCGCTGACACTTTGGACAGTGCCTGCGCTTTCGCTTAACGGTCTCAGCCCCGGGGTCCTCGCCACGGGCAAGCGCGCTGAGTTTACGTGCCACCAGGTTTGCGTCGGCGTTGACGGCATGCGAGAACCGCATAAGCGGTACCGTTTCCGTAGAGGTCAGGGCCTGCAGCTCTCCGTTGCCTATCTGCATCTCGGCCCGAACTTCGCGCACCTCGCCCAAGGGCACCGATTTAATGAGTTTGGCCTTATTGCCACCGTTTGGAGCAAATACAAAGATCTGCTCACGATCGGCGACTAGCCATTCTGTGGAAAATTCACCGCGTACGTTTATGTCGGTGGCAAATACAATACGGGAATCCTTGTCGGCTCCCATTTCCTGCCTTGGGATAGTATCTAACGAACGAAGCCCGTTCTCTACTTCCTCTGGCAGAACTTCCAGTAAAGCCAATGGTACTCTCCGGTTCAGATTGAATTGCAATGAGTTGCAGTAATTAAAGTGTCATACATATTACCTTAATTGACGAACAACCACTCACCGCGTTAGCAATTAAAGACACTTTAACCTAAACCGTTTTAATTTACCTGCGCCTCGGTATGGAATCAACCTCCCTAACCAGAGGTGTATAGTGTCTTAGCGCCACCTACCAGCAGTAAATCATGACTAAAAGTGATACCGTGGGTTTTGGGATTTAACGTTGCGCGTAGAGTGTAATCGGCTTTGCCGATTGTTAGATCAACACGACCACCAGATAAGACCTTAAATGTCCCATGCCATGCGGCGGTTAGCTTATAGCCGTCACCGCTTTCAACAACGCTATCTACAGTGTGATCTGGAAACGGCAGATGATCTGTGCCAGCCGGGCTGTCAGCGCGAATAATAGTAGTGCCTTTTACATCATTTCCACTGAACTGAACCGATTGCTTAAGTACACCTGGAAACTGGGATAATGCACTAGAACTAAGGACCCATTTGCCACTTAATTCTGCTGCAGTGAGGCCTTTGGCGGCACGCAGTTGCCGCGCATGCAGAGTATAAAGGATGCAACCACCGGCTAACATAAGAGCAGTCGCACTCAGTAGGAGTTTCTTTTTACCACCGCCGCGTTTGGTACGAACGTCGTTTTCATCTTCCGCCGCATCCAACCCCAGGTCCGACCAGGTTTCTGTCTCCAGAACCTCCATTTGCGCGTTGCTCATTGCCGCTCACTTTCTGTTACATGTAACACCATTAACTATATCGGGATTACGTGAACCATGCACGAGGACAAGTATCGGCAATTCGTCGTGGTGAAAACATTGTACCAATTGCTAGGTTTTGAGAACGGCACATGCACAAGGAAACGTGAGCTACCAGGCCAACAAATGTAGCGAACGAGCACATTCCCGATATGGCAACTCCTACCCCATATGCCGAAGGGGCAGGTACAAGAATCCGGGGAGACGACTAACGAGCTAGTGACATCGATCGATCGCCATCATTAAAAAGAGGAGGGCAAGATATATCATCGAGTACTTGAAAAGCCATAGTGCCTGCTTACGCTCAATCACTTTTACCAGTCCCACTGTGTAGTAGGCAAGGAGAACGTTCAAAATCACCGCACTTACCAGATAGGTTACACCGGTATCGTGCAGCACCGCCGGAACGAGTGATATGATTACTGTAAGAACCATGTAAACAGCAATTTGAATTACTGTCTGCCGCTCGCCTCGAACCACTGGCAGCATTGGGATATTGGCTGCAGCATAATCATCCTTCAGAAGAAGAGCGAGAGCCCAAAAGTGAACAGGTGTCCAGAAGAACACGATCGCAAACAGTATCCATGCGAGTGGTGCGAGGCTATGCTCGGCGGCAGCCCAGCCTACCAATGCTGGAAAACAGCCGGCTGCACCACCGATTACAATATTGTGCCACGTTCGACGCTTCAGCAGCAGCGTGTAAATGACAACATAGAAAAGCAATCCTGCATCGGCCAATAGTGCGCTAAGGGTACCACCATAGTGCTGCAGCAGGTAGTTGGAGAGAACCATAAGAACGCCGGTAAAGACAATTGCATCACGTCGCGATACCGTGCTGGTGACGATAGGACGCTGGGCCGTACGTGCCATACGGATATCAATGTCCTGATCAATGATCATGTTGATTGTGTTAGCGGCACCAGCGATCATGTAACCGCCAATGGCAACGGCGACGAACAACGCGAATGTAACGGGGTGTTTACCCGCAGCGCCAATGTAAAGCGATGCCAGCGTGGTAAACAACAGGAGGCTGATAACCCTTGGTTTTGTGAGCGCGAGGTAGTCGCGCCAGCCTGCTGTTAAATTTAGGGCCGCCGGAGTGGTTGCCGGGGAAGCCAAAGAGCTATCCGAACTTTTCAACAGAACTTTTCCTTCGCGCAAGTGCCGCCGACGTCATCAATACAAGGCTAATCCAAAGCAGATCTGCAAGTAACAGATGTACGACCTGCATCCAAATCGGGGCCAAAATGACAACATTCAAAAGACCGGCACAAAATTCGAGTAAACACAAAGCCTGGCACCATCCTGCAAATCTCACGGTATCTGGAGATGGATCAAGCCTGATAATCGCGCGTGTGGAGAGCACGATGACGACGATTGCCACAACCGCCGCGATCGGGTGCCACACACGAAGGTGAATCATAATAGGCGAGGCGCCAGAGATATCCTGTCGCAGCGCATCAGCTAAGGTTTTAGGTGGATATATAACATCTGCAAGCGCCGCAATGCCGCCGCTCACGCATAACAGCAACGCCGCTGCCAGCGCAGCAGCTGCGGGCGCTACATATTTCTTGCCAGCAGATAGGTCTGGCTTTGGGCCGCCTCCGGTAAACCAGGCGGTAATGGTAACAGCTGCCGATAACAGCAGTGTGTTGGTGAGATGAGTTGCCTCAGCAATCACCCGAGCATCGGTAGCTACGCGATCTACCAAATGATACATGACCAGAACCGCGCCCAGAAATGCCTCTGTAAACGTGAAAAACAGCGAGGCCATCATCGCTTTACGAGCAGGATGCCCAGCAGGAAAAACCTTGAATATGCCTACTGCAAGGGCAACGAGTAGAATTGCATCGACTCCAGTCGTGGCACGATGCAGGAATTCTATGAGGGTAGCTATCGCCCGGAAGGTTGGAATTAGGTGGCCACCACAAAGTGGCCAATGTTCGCCGCAGCCGTTGCCAGACCGGGATGCACGCACCACTGCTCCCCACAAGATGACAATCACGTTCCAGGCGAGGGTGACCCACGCAAGCTTTGCAACCTTGTCCCTCGTTATCAGCGCCATAACTTTTCCATATCTCCAATGTATATTACCTTGTAAATTGGTACTCTGGTTGCAGGTCGCTATCTAACAGGGACAAACACCGGTAATCTTTAGCACTGATTCCCATGCGGAGGCGTCGGAATTTCCCATCAGAAGGACGGTTTATACTCTATTTGCAAGTTGATCAAGTATGGTACATACGTCGCGAGCGGCATTCGGTCTCGAGCTCTTCGCTGCAGCAGCCGCCAGTTCACGTAATTTTGGGGGATTCGCGCGCAGTTCGCTTATATCGCGTGTGAGGACTTCGGCATTGAGGTCGCCCTGCCGTTTCAAGATGCAGGCGCCACTGCTCTCAAGAGCCTGTGCATTGAACGTTTGATGGTCGGCATAAGCCGTTGGAAGCGGCACAACTATTGCCGGTAGCCTATTGTAGGTAACCTCTGCTAGAGTTGAAATTCCGCCACGGCATACAACGAGGTCAGCAGCACGCAACGCAGCTGCCATCTCGTCTGCACGAAGAAAGGGTATCGGGCAATACCCACCCCTCGTAACCAAATCTGCATGTGCTGCGCGAATCTCGTCGTAGTTTCGCGCCCCAGTCTGGTGAAGGATCTGCACGCCTGTTCCAACGAGTGCAGGAGCAGCGTCGCAAACGACCTGGTTAATAGCCCGCGCACCTTGGCTACCACCAAGTACCAGCAGCGTAAAGGCGTCCGGTCGCAACCCGGTAAATCTTCGCCTTGCCTCCATTGCTGTTACCTCTAGTGGCAGTGACACTCCCATTCGAAGTGGCATCCCTGTAATAACGGTCTTTGCGGTTGGAAAATAGGATTCAGATTTGTCGAACGTAATGCAGATCCTATCCACAAACCTCGACAGCAGCAGATTGGTTCGTCCTGGAACCATATCTGGAGCGAGGATTGCGCTCCGTATCCGCATGGAGGAGCCGGCGATTACGGCAGCAGCCGCAACGTACCCGCCGGTACCAAGAATAACATCAGCCTTAAAAGCTC
The DNA here is from genome assembly GCA_021777995.1 of bacterium. Lineage (GTDB taxonomy): Bacteria > Armatimonadota > Chthonomonadetes > Chthonomonadales > Chthonomonadaceae > JAJZFK01. The sequence continues at coordinate 39,460 of JAJYCW010000009.1, read as the reverse complement.
TTAGAAAGCGCCGTGCCTCAAGGCACCCTCTACCCAGCGAGAGCGCCACGAGCGCGGTATCAGGCGACAACACCTTGCGCAGCTTCCTTGCCGTAACTCCCTGGAAAGGAATGCCCGCTGCCGGTACAATATCTGCTTCCATTCCATCACGGCTGCCAATAAACAGTACTTCACTATCTGGTAACCGCCGCTTAAACTCCTCTGCTACAGCAATGGCGGGGAATATATGCCCACCCGTACCACCACCGCTCACCACTAGCCGCATACCCTTAGTCCCCCCGCAGTTCAACAGGTTTAGGCGGCGCCTTGCTGCTGCCAATATTCAGCAAAATGCCGACCGCACAGAGCGAGAGAATTAGCGACGACGAGCCGTGGCTGATAAACGGCAGCGGCACACCCGTAGCGGGTACTGTTCCCGTAACAACCGCAATATTAAGAGCAGCCTGCAGACTTATGAGCGCACCTATTCCTCCGGCAAAAAGCGTTCCAAATCGATCTGGTGCGTTCATTGATATGATGTATGCGCGCCAGGTAAAGATACATAGACTTCCTAGTAAGATGAGATCTCCTACAAAGCCTGTCTCTTCCGCGTAGGTGGCAAATATGTTGTCGCTGTTGGCCTGTGGCAGATAGTACTTCTGTCGTCCTTTGCCCAGGCCAACTCCAGTCCACGAGCCAGAACCCACGGCCAGCTTCGCCTGCATTACCTGATAACCTATCCCCTGCGGGTCCATGTTTGGGTGCAGATACACCTCAATGCGGTGTATACGGTGTTGAACGTTGTTGCCATGCAAACCGATGGTAGCAACAAGAACTAGCGCAGCTGCTACGAGAGATGCAATATATTTTATCCTTACGCCACCTAGATACAACTGTGTAAGCACGGCAGCCAGTACAACAGCAGCAGTTCCCAGGTCTGGCTCCTTGTCGATTAATAGAAGGCATATTCCAGACAGAAAGAGTACAAGGCTAACCTGGTAAAACATGAAAGGAACTTTACGTCGCAGCGTTCGCGGCAGAATGGTTTTAAACATTACAATCCAGGCGCCCAACAGGGATAGTGGATGAGTCTTTCGGTCATCGGCCAATACACTGGCAGTAACAAGAATAAGAGCGAGTTTGGCAAATTCAGAAGATTCAAGGTGAATCGGCCCGAATCTCACCCAGCGGTTGGAGTCGTTTAATCGAATACCGAGGTGAGGAAGCCATACAGCCACAAGTAGTGCAATCCCCAGTATCACGCCGATACCGCTTACCTTGCGCAACTTGCCATAAGGTATCGCCATGAACAAAATCATACAAAATGTACCGAATACCGCGCCGATTATCTGGCCGCGTATTTGAAGCTGAGCATACTGAAGTACCGACTGGTGCGGCGGAACGTTAACGTAACTTGTGTCTGATACAAGCCATAGCCCGACAACCATAAGAAACATGGTTGTGCCAACAAGCCATAAATCGAGGTGACGCTGATACCTTGCAGGCGTTACAGTCATCCACTCTCCCCCGAAAGGTTCAGAACAAGTTCGCGGAACTGGCGGCCACGATCCTCAAAATTGTTGAACATATCAAAACTTGCTGCGGCCGGACAGAGTATGACACAGTCACCAGGCTGCGCACGCTGATGGGCCTGGCGAAGCGCATCCTGAAGGTCCTCTGCGAGTGTTGTGTCATAGTATCCATTCTCGCCCAAAACCTGCTTCATCTCCTGCGAGTTTGCGCCAATGAGAACGGTGCACCGCGAATGACGCTGCAGTGCGGCGCCCAGCGGCGCGTAGTCCAAGCCTTTACCAGCACCGCCGGCTATTACCACTGCGGGCGCACGTAATGCAGATAGTGAACTCACTGCCGCCTCTGTATTAGTGCACATGCTGTTGTTGATATAGGTAACGCCCTGTATGACTGCCACCGTCTCCATGCGGTGTGGTACACCAGCAAATTGGTTGACAGCGCCCGCAATCCCCTCTTGGGAGGCTCCAAGTGCCAATGCCATGGAAGCAGCAGTTAGTACATTCTCCACGTTATGTCGACCAGCCAATGAGATCGGCAGTTCGCTTAGCTGACAGATAGCCACGGATTGCCTCTGGGCGGTAAGCATGACAGTGAGCACTCCATCTTCCACCCAGGCGGCCCCACCCTCAAGATGCGGTTTACGGAGCGCGCTTATCCACACGCGTTGAGATCGCATCGGCCGGGAACCTATCTGTCGGCAGTAGAAATTATCCGCGTTAAGAACTGCCCATTGGTCCTCGGTCTGCGAAGCAAAGATGCGGGATTTCGCTTCCGCATACTGCTCCATGTTTGCATATCTATCGAGGTGATCAGGAGTCACGTTGGTGATGGCACCTACCTGCGGTGCAAACGTTCGAGTGGACTCAAGTTGAAAACTAGATATTTCTGCCGTCAAGATGCTCCCGGGTTCGGCAGCACACGCGGCGGCCACAAGCGTTTGCTTCACATGGTCGGCACTGATGTTGCCGCAAACATGCGAGGTCATTCCGCTGGCCAGGAACATCTGGTGCAACAGCATGGTGGACGTCGTTTTACCATTTGTACCTGTAATGGCTGCAATGGGCGCATCAGAGATTCTTGCGCCAAGTTCAATTTCGCTCCAAACCGGTATACCCAACGCTTGAGCACGTGCAATGGGTGGTGCAGTTAATGGCACACCAGGACTAACAACCACGAGTTTCGTACCCGCAGGCACTGCCTGTTCAGGATCGGAGGTGATGATAAATTGCCCACCAGCTCGGGTTACCTCCGAGATTTTCCCCAGGTTCAGCAAATCGGCGGGGCCCCTGTCCGAAAGGACAACCAACGCGCCCATATTCAATAGGGCCAATGCAGCGTCAATTCCGCTTCGGCCACCGCCTATTACTGAAGTTACCCCGGGGAGGTCTAACGGCTTCATGATATCCTCCCTATCAGCCATAACATCGAGATCGCTGCAAGCATGGCGCCAACTGCCCAGAATCTTCCAACAACCAGTGTTTCCGGCAGGCCAATCTCCTCAAAATGGTGGTGCAGCGGTGCTCGCCGGAAGATCCTATGTGCTTTAGCGTACTCCAGGCCCCGAGTACGGCGTCTAAACTTAAAGACGGATACCTGAAGCATAACTGAGCAGAGTTCCACCCAAAACATGAGACCGCAGACAATCACGGCAATTTCCTGCTTACCGAGCATTGCAACGGCTGCCAAAGCTGCGCCAATCGCCAGGGAACCAGTATCGCCCATAAATACTTGCGCCGGATGCGAGTTCCACCATAAGAAACCAGCAGTTCCTCCGGCAAGCGCGGCACAGAATAGTGCTAGATCTGGTTGCAGGGGCAGCAGTAACGCAGCCATCGTAACGCTGCATATAAACGTAAGCCCTCCTAGAAGCCCATCCAGCCCATCGGTTATGTTTGTGGCATTAGAATAGCCCACCATAAACAGTACTGCCAGTGGAAAATAGAGCCAGCCTGCATCCCAAATTACCTGCCCGGAATGCATAGCATTGATGAGTGCGGTGGGTAGAACAGATATAGAGGTGGTGAGGCCGGGCTGCGAGGTGGTTGCTAGATAAACCGCAAACCCCACCGCGGCTATTACTTGTGCCGCAAATTTCTCACGGGCTCTAAGGCCGAGATTCTTTCCTCGCGTTAAGCTCAGCAAGTCATCGGCAAACCCTATGCATCCAAAAACAATGAATACTGCAAGGACCGGTATCAGTCGAAAATCCTGCAATTCGCGTCTGTGCGTGCCTATCTCATCCCACACAACATAAAGAACGGTTATTACACTGGTTGAAAATAGGATGAGAAGGCCGCCCATGGTAGGTGTACCCTGTTTGGTAGCATGGCTTGCAGGGGCGTCAGTGCTAATATTTTGACCTGCCTTAAACGCCTTCAGCCGTGTTATGAGCAACGGACCAGAGAGTAACGCCATCATCGCGGCTGTAAGGAACCCAACAACCAGGCTAACCATGGTATGTGCTCCTTTGGCCGGCGATAGCCTCCACTATAACCTCAAGGCCGACGGCACGCGAGCCCTTGACCAGTACAACATCCCCTTGCTGCAGTTGTGCACCAACCTGGTCGACGGCATCGGCCGCCGCGTCAAATTCGAGGATTGCACCTTCGTACCCGGCTAGCCTGGCCCCCTCCACGGTGTAACCAGAAAACTCCCCAACAACGAACAAAAGCTCTACGTCTGCTCCCTTGACAGCCGCACCAACGGATCTGTGAGCTTCCGCCGTAAAAGGACCCAACTCACGCATATCGCCAAGCACTGCCACTCGTCGAACCGCGCCCCGCCAAGCCTTGAGCGTGGCCAAAGCAGAAAGCATCGATTCCTTACCTGCGTTGTAGCAATCGTCGAGGACCGTGATATCATGCTGAGCCACTCTGCGAATGTGCATTCGGCCCTCTGCCCCCTGCCACTCATTCACTGCCTGCACCGCTTGTCGTATATCAAGCCCCAGTGCCAGCGCACTTGCCACAGCACACGCAGCATTTGTGGCAACGTGAGCCCCCACCGCCTGAGGTGCAAGCTCAAAGCGCTCACCCCGCACTATCAATGCGTCGCCGCCGCCGGCAAGGACAACATCGGCGCGGTTATCACCATTCCCCGAGAACGTAATGAATTTAGCTTCCCTGGGTACCAAACTCAACAGCAAGTCGTAGAACGGCGTGTCCCGCGGAATTACGGCGGTTCCTGCATCCGTCAGTGTGCTAAAAACTTCGGCTTTCGCTCGCGCAATGGCTTCCTGCGAGCCAAGCAGTTCAATGTGACTGATGCCGATATTGGTGATCACAGCCACGTTCGGACGCGCTACCCTCACAAGAGGGGTAATCTGCCCTGCACCGCGCATCCCTATCTCGATCACGGCAAATTGATGCGCTGGTTCTAGCCGAAGAAGCGTGAGCGGTACGCCTAATTCATTGTTATAATTGCCGGTCGTGGCCAGCGTCGAGGCCGTCTTCGCGCATATTGCCGCCACCATCTCTTTCACTGAGGTTTTTCCTACGCTCCCGGTAATCGCCACGACCTGCGGATCACGTTGTACACGCCACCAGGCTGCAAGCGTCCACAAGGCATCTTGAGTATCTGGAACTACCAGAAGTGGATGGAGGTTACCAGGCAATTCTCTAGTAACTAACGCGGCAACGGCTCCTGCTCTAAATGCCGCATCCACCCAATCATGGCCGTCCGTGTGCTCTCCTGGCAACGCCGCAAAAAGTGCTCCGGGTTCCGCTTTGCGAGAGTCAATGACCACGCCGCGTATGTTGCCCGCAGGTTTTATGCCACCTACCAGGGTAGCACCCATTACCTCTGCGGCAAGTTCTACTTCCATGCCGTGATTCAATGAGTCACCCCGGAAGCCATAAGTGCATTCTTGGCTAATTCGCAATCATCCATATGAATTTTCTGGTTTCCAATAATCTGATAATCTTCATGACCTTTTCCGGCAATCACGACAACATCGCCGGCGCGAGCCAGTTTGATTGCTGTGGCGACCGCAGCAGGGCGATCCGATTGCACGTGAACCTCTGCACGGCAACCGTTCATACCGCTCAGCACTTCTTCTATGATGGCATTAGGGTCTTCGGTACGAGGGTTATCAGAGGTGACTATTGCAATGTCTGCGCGGTCCCCTGCGATTTTTCCCATCTTGGGCCGCTTTGTGGTGTCACGGTCGCCTCCACAGCCAAAAACGAGTATGATGCGCGTTGGCACTAACGCTGCAACCGACTCCAGTAGATTCAGCAGACCATCTGGAGTGTGCGCATAATCAACGATAACGCTGAACCCACGGTCACCGGTTGGAACACTCTGGAAACGACCTGGAACGGGCGGAAGTTCATTCAGCGCTCGTACAATCGTCTCGATGTCGATACCTAGCCGCAGCGCAGCACCAATTGCCCCTAGTGCATTGTTGACCTGGAAAGCCCCACCAATGGGCAGCATAACCTCTCGTTCAAACCGCAGGGTACCAGAGTCATGAACCACTGTAAATCGGGTGCCAGTTGCGCCAGGCTCCACATTCCTCGCCTGCAGTACAGCGGGCATTCCAGGATCGGCAGAATAGGTAATAACATCACCCCGTACCATGGTGACCAGATCGCGCCCCTCCCACTGTGCGACATTCACAGAGGCCACAAACATTCTGTGATCGCTGCGTGGATAGCGCACAGGATACTCTGTAAACAACAGTGCCTTTGCCTCAAAGTACGCTTCTATGGTGCCGTGAAAGTCTAGGTGATCCTGCGTAAGGTTTGTAAAGATCGCAGCGTTAAAAGCTATCCCATCAGTCCGGTGCTGTGCAAGAGCATGCGATGATACCTCCATGACCACGGCCTGAGCTCCGTCGTCTCGCATGCGAGCCAACAGCGACTGCAACTCGTCGGCCTCAGGCGTTGTGTGGTTGCTCTCAATCGGTACCCCATCTAATTCCGCTCCAAGGGTACCAATAGTACCAACTCGCATCCCAGCCGCTCGTAATATGGAGGCTGTCATTCGCATTGTAGTCGTCTTGCCATTAGTGCCCGTAACGCCTACCATCACCATGGATTGCGATGGATCTCCACAGAGCTTGCTTGCGAGAAGCGGAAATGCCTTTCTTGTATCCTTTACCGTGACAAACGCAACAGAATCTGGCACGTCTAAAGGCTCCGCGCTGATCCGGTCGGCCTGAGCAATAATCGCCGCAGCTCCGTTTGCCACCGCGTCATTTATGAATTTATGTCCGTCATGGCTTGCTCCTGATATACAGACAAACAGGCTGCCACGAACCACATTCCTTGAGTCGTGTGTAATATTGCTGACTTCACAGCTAAGGTTTCCCTGGGCAGAAAGTGATCGCACCGCGGACAGCAGTGCGGTAAGAGGCAATGGAGTAACCATAATGTGCTTCCGTTAAAGGAGGATTTAGAGATCTCCTCCTGCTGCGTCGTGCTACCTGTTTCAAGGAGCATCGTAATACGTATATTGTAACCTTATACCGGCAGAAGAAAAAAGGGGTCGTGCCTAAAAATAAAACCTATGGTGCAGTTGGCACGACCCCAGAGCTATGCGCATAACCGGAGCACGAAGCGCACAGCAAACGTAAAATGCTAATTGTTCATCGCCACCACAGCGGCATCGGGCTGTTTAAGAGGTGGTAATCCCTCCTGTGCACGCTGGCTCGCCTGTGCCGCAATGTATTGGCTGTTATCTGGATCGTCCTGTGGCACGCGCCACAGTGCAAGAAGTCGCTGAGCGATCTCCTTAAAATAAGGGGCTGCAACCTCGGCACCGTAGTAATGCGAATGATCCGGGTCGCGAACGGCCACCAGGATAACCATTTTCGGGTTTGAAGCCGGGGCAATTCCTATGAACGAGCCCGTATATGCGCCAGGACGATAGAGCGAAGCTGTCCCAGTTTTTCCTGCTACCAGATACCCAGGTATTGCGGCGCACGTTCCAGTACCACCGGTAACCACCCCCTCGAGCATCTTCAACACTTCATCAGCCACGGCAGCATGCACGGGATGCCGAATCACCTCTGGCTGCCATTGCCGCAAAACGCGCCCGTCTTCGTCAGTAAGCTTCTTTAGAAGCATGGGTTTCATAAGCGCACCATGGTTTGCTATGGCAGCATAGCCCATGGTTAGTGCAAGCGGTGTGGTTGTCACCGACTGGCCGAACGCCGATCTCGCGGTCTTTGCATCGCTGTATGGCAGTGCATATTTGTCGTAGGTCCAAGCCCCTGCTAGTACATCCGGCAGGTGGACCTGAGGCGGCGAAAAGAGATCAAAGTCAGTGAATCCCCGACTCAACGCTCGACCTCCCATGCGCATTCCGACCTGGGCGGCACCGAGATTACACGAGACACGCAGTATCTTCGCCGCGTTTACAATGTGGTGCACTTCGCCTTTGGCACAATGAATATAACGCCCATCGACTTTCAGCTCTCCTGCGCAATAGAACGTCGAGTCAGGAGTAATATAGCCTCTGTCAAGCGCGTAAGAAAGCGTAAACGCTTTCATGGTGGATCCAGGCTCGTACACTTCTCCCACGCATCGATCCATCAAGGATTGCAGATGGATGGGTGCTCTCTTCGTGGGATTTGATTTTAGTGGATTTGCATCATAGGCGGGAAGGCTAACCATCGCTCTGATCTTTCCGGTAGCCGGCTCCACTATCACAATGGCGACGCCGTGGGGATGGAACTTCTGCATTATCTGCATTCCCGCCTGCGTGGCAATCTGCTGCGCTGCTGGGTCCAGAGTAGTTTCAACATCCTCGCCCGGGCGCGCGGGCACCTCGTTTGCCAATGTACCGGGGATTTCAGTATTGTGCTCGTCTACTTGGATTTGGGCAGATCCTGGGGTGGCCTGTAACCAGTTCTGGCAGCTCCGTTCTAACCCGGCCGCTCCCCTGCCGGAGGGTCCCAAAAAGCCCACCACCTGCGCGGCGCTAATACCGCAGGCGTAACGCCGGACAGTACTCTGCAGCTCGCTGAAGCCGTAGTGCGGACCATGCATTATTTCCGCTGCCCGCTCCACGGATACCCCAGTTGCCAGCGGAAACCAGAACCTCCTTGGGGTAGCCGGAGACAACCGTTGCGCGTCATACTTCGCCTGCGCTGCGCTAATTTGCGAAAGTAGTTCGGTACTACTAATATCCAGCAGACGACAAACACGGGATTCTGCCGTCGTCTGTTGGTTCTCTATAGCTGCGACTTCCGATTTTGTACCGCGCGGCGGTAGAAAGGACCGAACGTCAAACCCTATCGTCTCAAAATCGACCGTTGCTGCCAGTGGGTTACCAAATCGATCCTGGATGGTACCCCGTCTTGCCGACAACACTATAGTCCTGATGCGGTTATTTACGGCAGTCGTTCGAATTGCCGCTCCCTCAAGCCCCTGAACCTGTAACAGCCTTGCACCAAGCACTCCGTAAACCGCCGACGTAAGCAAGGTGACCTGCATTACGCGCTGCCTCGTTAAACGACGCGATGGAATGCTCATTAGGGGGCAGCCTGCCCGAGCACTACCGTAGTGCGGGAGTCTGGAATCGTCATGCCTGCGAGTTTAGCCTGTTGCTCCACATAAATTGTGTTGCTAGCAACTGCCTTTGCCTGGTGAAGTTGCAGGGAGATCGCGCGTTCAAAATGAAGTTCATTTTTAAGCGCGGAGCGGCGGTGAATTTCGGCCTCCTGCTTCGCGTTACCGTAGGCAAACACGATCGTTGCGGTGCAGCAGAGCGCGGCTACTACAGCCATCGCGCGTACCAGGTCGAACGTGTCCTTGCGCGCCACCTGCTGCGTCCTGGGAGCAACAACCCTCTCATGATCGGGTTTCTGACGTTCTGGGAGCGCGTAGGGTTGTGTTCCAGCCTGCCGGGCAGCACCGCGCGAGTCGACAAAATAGGTGTCCGTTGCCGTCGATACCTTCTGTGCTGCCCCTGCCATTGTACTACCCCTCCTACCTAAACCTTCCACTAGATAAATGAAACTACTGCGTTATAGTTTTTCTGCAGCCCGCAACCTCGCACTTCGTGCACGCGGGTTAATCGCCACCTCTTCTGCACTTGCCTCCAGTGGTTTGCGAGTAATTATCCGCAACACTGGCACATCGTTACGCGGAAGCATAGCAGCGGGCGACCTGCCCGGTGGTGATGGTGCCCGGCCCGCCGCCGCCAGGAACCGTTGCTTTACAATGCGGTCTTCCAGCGAATGGAAGCTGATAACAACCAGGCGGCCGCCCGGTTTCAGCAGATCAATCGCGTAGTCTAATCCTGCTTCTATTTGCGCCAGCTCGTTGTTTACAGCCATACGAATGGCCTGAAAGGATCGGGTCGCAACATGTTTGTCCTTGGGCCATGCCGCTCTAGGCACTGCAGACATGACGATATCCACCAGCTGCGACGTTCTATCGATCTTCACAGTTCGACGGCGCTCTACAATCCTGCGTGCGATCGCAGCGGCAAAGCGCTCCTCGCCGAAATCTCGCAGAATTTTAAACAGCTCGTCGTTGCTCGCTGTCTGCAGAAGATCGGCAGCACTTTGCCCTGTCGTTCTATCCATTCGCATGTCAAGCGGCTCATCGCGCATGAAGCTAAAGCCACGAGGACCGTCTAGTTGATACGACGACACCCCAAGATCAAACAATGCGCCATCCAAGGTACCGGTAAGGTCCGCGCCACCTGCGAGCAATGCCCGACGTGCACCTGAAAAATCGCTCTTCAGTAACTTGAGCTCTACCGGATCCTGCAACAGCGAAAGCCTTTGTGATGTTGCAGCGATCGCATCCTCGTCGCGGTCTATTGCGACAACCATGCCTCCCTGCGCGACCCGTTGCGCCATGGCTGCCGAGTGTCCGCCCCCGCCGGCAGTAAAATCAATGACTCGTGCGCCCTCGTGCAGATTCAACAGATCCAGGCACTCCGTCAGCATCACAGGCTGGTGCACGAATGACGGTGAGTTGCCGCCGGCACTCATCCTGCAATCGCCGATGGCACGCTATACGCCTCCAGGTAGGCTGCTGCAGCCTGCTCTGCAGATACCGCGGCATATTGTTGATCCCACCGAGCGCGTGACCACAACTCTATACGATGCCCAAGAGCAACCACACAAACAAAGTCACCGTCAAGCAAACCGGCAAAGCTCTTGAGAAACCTGGGAATAGTCAGGCGATTCTCACGGTCTAACGTGGCCGATTCACAGTTCCCCAACAGCTGCATGACAAGTTCCAGGTGGTGATTCATCTCCGACGCCAGTCCAAATTCATCAAACCCTCGGGTAAGCTTTTCCCAGGACTCTCGACGATAGATACGAATATGATTAGGAGCACCAATTGTCATGACTGCACCGTCCTCGAAAAACCATCGAAGACGTGGAGGGATCATCACCCTGTTTTTGTCATCCAGGCTGTATTCAAATCGTCCCCATGCTGCGTTTTCAGAAACTGCACTGGCCATGATGATGCTTTTGCCTGCTCCCAGAGGACAAGATCAAGTGATTCCCACATAGTTCCTACTAAACTATCACTCAACTACATAAGAACTACCCCACAATCACCCCTCAAGTGCCCCCAATCCCCACTTGGTAGTAATTGTACAGGTGTTGGGCGTGATTGTCAATGCTTTCCTGAACATTCGTTCATTATTTGTTATAATTATTTGTAACAAATCAGTTTAAGATGCCGCGAGACCAAAAAACGAGCTTGTTTTCCATGCTGTTCATATTAGATGGGCCAAACGTATAACTCAAATACCGCGCAACGAGTTGGGGATCTATTACTTTAGAGAGGACTTTTTGCAAAATGGCAGATCCGTTATGGGGGCTAAACGGAGCCGTTACGGCCGGAAACAAGGTGTATATGCGGGCGGCAGCGGGCCAGATTCAGCGAAGAGACGGCCTGCAAACTGCTTTCCACATTGTAGGTACCTATCGACCATCGATATGGTTTGAACCAGATTGGCAGCAGGGTAAGCTGCTGGCACATGCTTTCCCCTATTGCAGGGTCTGTTCGGTTCCACTAGAGTCCTGTACTTTAAACCTTAAGAAGGTACCCGGGTGGCGGCCGCGTCGCGACTTTGGAAGGGTATAAAATTATAGCCCGACGCATTTTGCGCCGGGCTTCAGCAGGTTAACAGGACGGAAAGTCCTGTTCATCACTACTCTTGACTGGAGGGGGTCGCGTTGCGAGCCCGCTCGCCAAGATGGTTAAAACAGGCTAACCCGCCTGATCACCTCGTTGACTATAATCCATAAAAACGCACCACCTCCTTTCTTAGTCTGATTCCATTATCTCTAAAACACGCAGTTCTGTCAATATCCCGCCACCTCTAGTTCCAATTTTTGTTTCACGGCTTAGGTAAGTGTAAGCAGCGGGTGGTATCGTTGAGCTCACCTCAACTTTTTCCTATCATCGCATTGAGTCCGTCAACTAAAATAGCGTGCAAACTTCTCATAGTAAAAGGAGAGAAGCTGCACGCTAAATTAGTGTCTGTTCTACAGAGATTTACAGCATCGGGCTATACCCCGAATTTAGGGCTCTTTATAGGGGAGTGCATTGGAAGAGGCTTACGATTGAGTGTTCCGTCGCGATGATCGAGAATGAGGTCACTGCACTGCTCCATCTCCTCAATTATCTCCTTCGCGGCCGCATCAAAATCTTCTGCCGCGCCAAATTGAGCAGCGATCTCAGACGCGATCGTTTCTGGGTCGCGAGTCTCCTCAATCGCAACCGGCTGTGCCTCGGCGGACTCCATCTGCAGTCTAGCTTCCCAGGGCAGGTTGCATATCTGTGTCATAAAGCCAGCGATATCAGGAGTGATGAACTGGCGGTCGGTCCAATGCAGGTCTAGTGCAAAGAGGATGAGATCCGGGTTCGCGATTGCGAGCTCCGTTAGCACCTCCTGGTTAGGTATATCGTATGAGTGGGCAAGACACAGCAGCGCAAGACGCTCACCTGTATCACTGTTGTCACCAGACTGGTATGGCCTTACCGCCTCCGGAGCGACCTCCCACCAATGAGCAAAAAGGCGTGCAAGGGGTTCCCCGGAATCGCCAAGCCACAGAATAGTGTCTGGCGCAAGACCTCGTTGATCCAGATAGGCAGCGGTCATACCAACCACCCAGGCGACATCTTCTTCGCTGGGCTGCCAGAAGACAAAACGCTCTCCAGGCACGTTTTCATCTGGATTCGTCTCCATAAGGAGTGAGCGCGTCTGTACATAATGCCATCCGCGCAAACCAAGCTTTGAAAGGTCCTCAAAGTCTCGTGCCCTGGCGAGAAGGTCACCAACTTCCTCCCGAACCTCATCCATTCCTGGAAAGGCTGCAGCTGACTCCGGCGAGGCCAGATCATAGACCGTATCCGCTTCGTCAAGCTGGCAGGTGAGTGCATAACACTCAGCCATCTCAAGCAACAACCATATGGGTAAACCGCCGTAAGTATCGTTAAGCGCATGGAATGCGTCGAGAGCCGCGCCGTAATCTCCGGTATCCATGAGAACCTGGGCGAAATCAACATCCGCAGCCTGCCTAAGCTGCAAATACTCAGGCGGAGCTTGCTGCAGGTCATCCGGTTGCATGGCCAGCAACAGTTCGCGGCATCTTATCATGAACGGCCTTGCCATGGCAGGTTGGCCCAACTGGTGGAAGCGGTTACCAAGATTGTAATAGATTACGGGGTTTTCTCTATCTGCCTGAAGTGCCTGAAAGAGTTCGAGCTCGGTAGGCGGAAGGGGTTCATCACCCTCCGATGGAGCAACAGGCTGAGCACTGCCATTCATCTCGCTCATCGCAGTAATCAGCTGAAGTGTTGTATCAATCACGAGATCGGATACCACATCTTGCTGAAACACGAGCGCCATCTGTTGAAGCGCAGGCTCCAAGTTTCCGCTGTTCGCCAGTTCTATTGCCTGCGCAACGGCCTGCTTAATCTCATCACTGGGCTGAGGACCACTATTGAGCGGTTGCCCGTCCGGACCTAATATGCGCATATCAGCGTCTCCGATCAAGTTGAAATAGAATTTGTGTTACGGCCACCAGGGCAGCGGTTTCTGTACGCAGCACGCGCGGCCCAAGGGTCACCGGCGTTGCGCCCGCCTCAATCGCAAGCTCAACCTCGTCGCCAGACCAGCCGCCTTCGGGCCCCACTGCCAGGGTGACCGAACCACCATTGGTAACCTCTACGTCGCCAATTGCTTTGCGACTGCCAACAGTATGCAGGATGAGGAATTCTCCACGAACCTCCTGCTGCAGCGCAATGTCCAGAGGCATAGGGCCAGTGACCTCCGGCAGCCGCGTGCGCATGCTCTGTTCAGCGGCACCGCGAACAATCTTGCGCCATCTCTCTACTCGGTCCGGCACGCGCTCAGGAGGAATATCCACCATACTTCGCCTGCTCACCAGGGGAACAAATCGGGTCGCACCTGCTTCGGTACAATGCTGTAGAACCTCATCGAAGCGGTCGCCCCGACCAATGGACTGCAGGATAGTTACATCAACCTTCGGTTCGGTATCAAGTTCGACGTAGCCGTTATTCTCCAGGGTCACCTCGTTGGAAGAAACTGCAACCACAGTTGCTTCCCGGGCCCTGCCGGTATTATCGAGCAAGAGAGCCTTGCTGCCCACCTCCACCCTTAGTACCTTCACCAGATGCCGGTAGTTTGAACCGCGCAGATCAAGCCGATCTGCTTCCAGTTCAGCTATGGTGACGAATAGACGTGTGGTCCTCACGCCTGCGCCCAGGCTCCACCCAGAGGAGGCAGGGTGGACCATAACCGCTCGAGAGCCGTGATATCCGGTTCGTCACTGGTGCGCCGCCCGGCCAGGCAAATCCAGATATCTTCCTCTTTAATGCTAATTTCACTAAATCCAGCGGCATGAAGCGCCTCAACCATGAGGCTTCTATGATCCTCAACGACTCCCGAGGCGATAAACCACCCACCCTGCTTTACAATTTTCGCGGCTTGCGGGAGAAGCTGGAGAATGGTGTTCGCCACGATATTCATCACCACGATATCTGCATTCCCTACCGTTTCATAAAATTCGTTGGGATGCAAGACCACAACGCGGTCCTCAACACTGTTGTTGGCAATGTTCTCGGCAGCAACCCGACGGGGCAGCAAATCGCTATCGGTTGCAACTACTCGCTCAGCACCCAGTAGCGCCGCGGCAATAGCAAGAATGCCGCTGCCTGTACCAATGTCCGCAACAGTAACTCCGGGCACAACGAGATCCTCCAGTGTCTGCAGGCATAGCCTCGTTGTGGGATGTCCGCCGGTTCCAAAAGCCATTCCAGGATCTAGTGAGAGCACCACCTCCCCGTCCAGAGGTTCATAGGCCTCCCATGTTGGAGCAATAACAACCCTTGACCCTGGCCGTACACTCTTGAAATACTTCTTCCAGGCGTTAGCCCAATCCTCTTCATCTAACTGCCGAACCGCTATTTCTCCTAGCAGACCTGGCAGGCCCCACTCCTCCAGATGAGAAAAGTGCTCGGAGAGTTCGCCTAGCTTCTTCTCAAATTCCTCGTCGTCCGGGAAGCTGCACGACACCCGAACGGGATCTGTGCCGGTCATCATAACGCCGCCGCAACCCTTGCCTAAAAGTGCCTGGCTAACAGCTTCGGTCGAGGCCGGTGGGCAGTTCACTGCTATTTCAAACCATTTCATTAAATTTGCTCAGTGCTTTCCAAATACTCGCCCAAAAATGCCCGTCTTTTCGGAGTGCTCTTCCACTTTATCACCAAAACTTGCCGCTAACTGCTCCACTGCCTGCCGTTGCTCGGCCGAAAGCTTGGTAGGCACTTGCACTTTAATTACAACCTGCTGGTTACCGCGCCCCCTGCCATGCACCTCAGGAAGCCCTTTACCCTTGAGCGTGTAGATCTGCCCCGGTTGTGTTCCTGGTTCAATTTTCAGCTCTTCCGTGCCGCCTATAATTGGCACAGTGATTGTGCCACCCAGCGTAGCTCGAAATATACTTACAGCAACCTCACAACCGATGTCGAGTCCTTCGCGAACAAAGGTGTCATGGTCCTTAACATAGAGGAAAACATAGAGGTCGCCTGATGGACCGCCGCGTTCGCCGGCATCGCCCTCGCCACTCACCCTTAGCCTGGTACCTGTTTCAACACCGGCAGGTATAGACACGGTTCGCTCGCGCTGCTTGCGCACCCTGCCGCCGCCATTACACGATTGGCATGGGTTTGCAATGATTTTGCCGGTTCCACGGCAACGACCACATGGCTGCACAGACTGAAACGTACCCAGGAGCGTATTCTGAGTGAAACGCACCTGGCCGGTACCACGACATTGCGGACATGTTTCGGGGTCGGTGCCAGCACGCGCACCGCTCCCACTGCAAACCTCGCACTTTTCCATATGAGGATAGGTGATGGTTTTACTAACCCCTTCGGCAACTTCTTCAAGGGTTAGCTCAAGGTCATACCGCAGATCGTCTCCCCGCGCCGGCGCCGAAGGATTTCGAGTGGAGGTTGCCTGTCCAAACAGATCGAAAAGATCAGAAAACGGAAATCCTGCACCAAATGGACTGCCCGCTTCTGCACCAGATCCCGAAAACGCAGCCATACCATACTGGTCATACCGCTCGCGTTTCTGCTGATCCCCTAAAATGTCATATGCAGACTGAATCTCTTTAAACTTTTCTGCCGCTTCTGGGTCAGGATTAACGTCCGGGTGGTACTTTCGAGCGAGATTGCGATAGGAACGCTTTATCTCGTCGGCGCTTGCGTTTCGCTGCACTCCAAGAATTTCATAAAAATCGCGCGGTTCTACCGGCATTTCGCTAATTGTGCTCCCATTAGATCAAGAAATGTTCGAGTTCGATGCAGTTTATCAAATGCTGCAAACCCGGAAAGCGTTTGCTGTGAGGCCCGAGTAGCGGGCTCACAGCAAAGCCACTAAGCGTGAATCGGGGCCTATTCGTCGTCGCCTTCGCCGATAACCTCTTCTTCGTCGGAAGCGAGCAGATCGTCACTGTCTTCATCAGACGATTCATCCTCCAGGTTGGAAAGGAAATCGTCCATCGGCAGTCCATCTAGATCCATGTCTGCGAAATCCGCATCACCATGAATATCCACGATTGGCCCGGCGCTGATGATATCTTCCAGCGTAGGCTCTGTGGGGCGCAGCGCAGCCTTGTGCAGGCTGATGTCCTCACCCATCTTAGGAATGATGGCGCCGTCAGCAAGCTCTTCGAGTGCGCGAGAGAGCGGGTTCGCCGAATGGGTTTCAATCAGTACGCGAGCCCCGTCTTTAATCTGCCTGGCGCGCTTCGCAGCCAGTATGACAAGTTCGTACTTGTTTCGCTCGTCGAGCTTATCCGGTGAGGGGTAAATTGACATCGGCAGCATTCGCTCCTTAGAAAAAATCTATTCGCAGAGTGTATTGTGCGGTTTTTAATGTAGTTTTGTCAAGCTGTAACATCAGTATGTAACGTATGGTTGGTGTGACACTATTGACACACCAGAGTAGCGCGCACGGCGCAAACCTACTCATTTGAGCAACTGCAACCGCTTCGCGCGAACTTACCACATCGGCCGTATGGCGCGCTGAAATGAGCGGTAGCGCAACGTAGGCACCGTCAGTTGGCAGCTCAGCTTGCTCTTTGCATCGCGCGTCCCCCAATGTACACCGGTACTATCTACGTTTCATCATACGCCACCTGTTCACACGGCGACGTGCCGATGCCCGACTGAAATGTAGTCATAACCGTACTACACTGAGCTTCGAACTTGGCCCAGATTGCTTACCCATTCAAAACAATCTGCCTTGGGATCCACACCGTTATTCTGCATTACCAGGTGCGCCAGCTTCCTTTGGGTCACTTTGGTCTACGAGCCTGCTTATTTCCTGCTGCTGGAGGAGTGATTCGCAGCTAATCGAAGTGTTCAATGCGGATTTACCGTGGAGAGCCTTACGGTCCATCTGCTTATTGGAACGGAACTTGACAATAATACGATATAGTGTTATAACTATAGTGTTAAGTCACAGTATGTTGACAAGGAGACACGCTTAATGCGTACCCGAAACCGTTTAACAATTTATGCGCTGCCACTCGTCACTGCTGCAGTTTTGGCGGCTGGCTGCAACTCGGAAAATTCAGCGCAGCAGACCCCACAGCAACCGCAGTCCAATCCGGTCAGCGTCACCGCTGCCCCAGTTGATTACACGAGTATTTCTAGAGGTATCACTGTTACCGGCGTGGTAAAGCCGCGTGAGGATGCGATGCTCGCCGCACAGATTATGGCGCGCGTGGTAGCCATTAACGTGCATCAAGGTGACAGAGTAACGCCCGGAGAGATACTGGTAACGCTCGACTCCAACGATATGATCGCCGCTCGTGTTCAGGCCGCAGCGGGTCTCGCTGCAGCGAAGGTTGGCGTTCGCAGTGCAACCGTCGCTGCCACCATGACCTCCGCCATGAGTACCGCTAAGCTGGCTGAAGCCCGGGCCCAGGAGGCGCAGGCATCGGCGGCTTACCAAACGGCGAAGGCCAGGCTAGCCCTTGTGCTGGCGGGACCGCGGCGGCAGGAAAAGGCACAGGCATCCGAAAACGTCGCGCAGGCAAGAGCAGCCCTTGCGCTTGCTAAATCAAATGACGCGCGCATGGCGGATCTGTTCAGCGAAGGAGCAATATCGGCACAGCAGTACGATCAGGTACACACACAGTATGCTGTGGCGACGGCGCAATTTCAATCTGCCGTTCAGGCACTCTCTATGGCGCAGGAAGGCAGCCGTTCAGAAGATATTACTGCCGCGCGGACCGCGGTCAATCAGGCACGAGCCGCAGTCGCGCAAGCCCAGGCGGGTCTTGCACAGGCAAAGGCTGGATTGTTGCAGGCTGCAGTGAGCAGACAGGCGGTGCAGAGTGCTGCCGCGCAGGCAATGCAGGCATCCGCGGCCTTGCAGAGCGCCAACATTAATCAGGCATACACAGTAATTAAGGCACCCTTTAGTGGCTCTATAACACAACGGTTGGCGGATCCAGGCAGCATGGCGTCTCCCGGCGTTCCGTTGCTAGAAGTTCAGGGTAACGAGTTGCGGCTTGAGGCGGTCGTCCCGCAAGCCCAAGTCGCGCTGGTCAAGCTGGGCCAGGTACTTCCGGTGTCACTAGACGCACTTCCGGGCCAATCGTTCATGGGCAAAGTAACAGAGATCGCACCGCAGGGCGACCCATCCAGTCACACGTTTGTGGTAAAGATTACGCTCCCCAATAATGCAAGCATTCGGTCTGGCATGTATGGCCGCACCACTCTTCAGCAGGGTAGCGATAAACGTTTGCTAGTACCAACGGCGGCTATTACCGATGTGCAGGGGATGCACGCTGTCTTTGTTCTCACCGGTAATAACCAGTCAGTGGTAATGCGCCTCGTATCGTTAGGTTCTCAGGTTGGTAAAGACACCATCATACTCTCCGGCCTGCAGCCTGGCGACCGCATTATAACCCAGGGAGCGCAGTCTCTTCACGATGGATCGGCGGTTACCTTAAATGGATAACAACACCCCACATGCTGGCATTGCAGGGGGTATCGCGGCAAAGTTTATTAATTCCAAGCTTACCCCTCTGTTGATTATTGCCTCGTTACTGCTCGGGCTGCTGGCTGTAATCGCCCTTCCTCGAGAAGAAGAGCCTCAAATAAGCGTTCCCATGATCGACGTCATCACAATGCTCCCTGGCTCCACGAGTAAGGAAGTGGAGCAACGGCTGAGTACGCCCATCGAAAAGTGGATTTGGGAGATGCCTGGCATCAAGTATGTCTACTCCGTATCCCGGCCCGGCATGTCTATCGTGACGGCGCGGTTTGAGGTGGGCGCTAACCCACAAACGAGCATTGTGAAGCTGCAGCAGCAGCTCGCACATCACGCCGACGAAATGCCCATGGGCGCATCGCATCCGCTCATTAAAGAGCGATCCATAGACGATGTGCCAATCCTGGGTATAACGCTGCACAGTGCCCACTATGACGCGTACACACTTCGTCGAATTGCTAACCGCGTCGATGTCGCCATTCGTCAGGTTCAGGACGTCTCGTCTACCGAGATCACGGGCGGTCCACCCCGAGAAGTACGCGTAATACTGCAACCGGCAAAGTTGGCCGCTTATAATCTTACGCCCGATCAGATAGTTCAGGCGCTGCAGGTCACAAACCAGCAGCAACAGGCAGGTACCTTCTCCAACGACAACAACGATATCGCCGTACGAAGCGGTCAGTTCCTTGGCAATGCTCAACAGACCGGGGATATAGTGGTTGCTGTCGTCAACAACAGGTCGGTGCTCCTAAAGGATGTCGCGCACGTTTCCGAGGGGCCCGGTGAGGCAGTGGATTATGTGTTGTTTGGCGCAGGGCCGGGAGCTGCCCATAAGATCATCGGCGTGCAGCCCGCGGTTACAATCTCTATAGCCAAGCGGCATGGTACAAATGCCATATCGGTTGCAAGCGAGGTAATCAAGAAGGTTAACAGCCTGAAGGGTACCCTCATACCTGCAGACGTGACGGTTACGGTTACACGCAATTACGGCCAAACTGCAAGCGAGAAAGCCAATGACCTTCTCTTCCACATGGTCGTGGCGGTGGTATCAGTAACACTACTGATAGCCTTCACACTGGGCCGCAAGGAGTCGTTAGTGGTGGCAGTGGCCATACCGGTGACACTGGCGCTCACCCTGCTAATCTTCTACCTCTATGGCTACACACTAAATCGTATCACTCTGTTCGCGCTCATCTTCTCCATCGGCATCCTTGTAGACGACGCTATTGTCGTGGTGGAAAACATCGTACGGCACTACCGTTTGCCACAGGATAAACGGTCGGCACTTGAGGCAGCCATTCAGGCAGTGGACGAAGTAGGAAACCCAACCCTCTTAGCCACGTTCACCGTAATTGCAGCCATTCTGCCCATGGCGTTTGTCGGCGGCCTAATGGGCCCCTATATGCGGCCAATTCCGGTGGGCGCTTCCGCGGCTATGTTGATATCGGTCGCAATAGCCTTCATCGTAACACCTTGGGCTGCCTATAGGCTACTGAAAGGGGAGCACGAGGAGAGCCACCGCGAGGTACACCTTGCAGGTGATACTATTTCGCACGCTGAGCCAGGTCACCAGGACTGGATGACCCGTATCTACATACGGATGATGACGCCATTGCTTGAAAGCCCACTGGTTCGGTGGCTATTTCTGGGCGGCATGGTGGTACTGCTCATTGCGTCGCTCGCCCTTTTCGTAACGCGGTCGGTGGTAGTTAAAATGCTGCCGTTCGATAACAAGAACGAGTTTCAGTTGATTGTCGACATGCCGAATGGGACGACGTTGGAACAGACTGCAGCGGCAACCAGGGCTCTCGCGAACTTCATTGCGACTGTCCCTGAAGTAAAAAATTACCAGATGTACGTGGGTACGCACAGCCCCATAAACTTCAACGGCCTCGTACGCCAGTACTACTTTAGGTCTGCACCCTATCAGGCTGATATCCAGGTGAACCTTGTTGGCAAGGGTGAACGAAGTGCGCAAAGCCACGAAATTGTAAAGCGAATACGGCCAGAACTCGCTAAAATCGCCAAGCAATGGGGCGTACGCCTGAAGGTTGCGGAGGTACCACCCGGACCGCCGGTTCTAGAAACGCTGGTCGCAGAGGTGTATGGCCCAACTGATGCTATCCGTGCGCAGGTGGCCGCAGAGGTAAAGCATGTGTTCAGCACTACGCCAGGCGTGGTGGATGTCGACTGGTATCGCGACGACCCGCAAGCAACTGTACAATACGTGGTGGACACCCGCAAGGCCGCCCTTAGCGGTGTGGACGTGGGAACCGTTAGCAGAACACTTGCCGAGGCGCTATCCGGAGTTTCGGCAGGCATGGCACACGATCCGTCCGCACGCTCTGAGGTCCCCATACGGGTTCGTGTCGCGCGGAAGGATAGAAGCAGTATTGAGCAGCTGGCGTCCATCTACGTACACGCATCTAACGGCTCTATGGTTCCGCTCTCGGAGCTGGTGCGTGTAGAACATGTCCAGCCTGACATATCCATATATCATAAGGACCTAATGCCGGTCATCTATGTTACGGGGGATGTTTCGGGCAGGCTGGAGAGCCCGGTTTACGCAATTCTGGCGATGAACAAGCAGCTCGCCAAGCTGCACATGCCGGATGGCGGGCACCTCAATGTTCTATCGATACGCCCGCCGTTCACCACTGAAAAGCCTGCAATGAAGTGGGACGGAGAATGGCAGATCACCTATGAGGTCTTCCGGGACCTTGGCATTGCATTCGCCGTAGTGCTTGTGCTCATCTACATACTGGTAGTGGGGTGGTTCCAGTCCTTCAAAACGCCGCTGGTGATCATGGCCCCCATACCGCTGACGCTCATTGGCATCCTGCCGGTGCATGCGCTGTTTGGCGCCTATTTCACGGCGACGTCGATGATTGGCTTCATTGCCGGCGCGGGGATCATCGTCCGAAATTCGATCATCCTGGTGGATTTTACGGAATTGCGCCTCCGCCAGGGAATGCCGCTTGAACAGGCGGTAATTGACGCAGGGGTTACGCGATTCCGCCCGATGTTGCTAACCGGCGCTGCGGTCATCGTAGGGATGTCAGTTATATTGAGCGATCCCATTTTCCAGGGATTGGCACTAGCGCTCATTGGCGGAACCATCGCATCCACACTGCTATCGCGTCCAGTCGTTCCAGTGCTCTATTATATGATCAAGAAAAACGAGCCTGGTATCAACGTACCGCGAGATCTAAACGGTGAACCGGTATCGGAGGCCGTTCTTTCAGGAACGGCAGGAGAGGATTAGTCGGATGTGTACAGAAAGATATCTTAGGTTACTAGCGGGAATAGTGGTACTCGTCTCTCTCGCATTGGGACTACTCGCAAGCAAGACCTGGTTCGTGCTTACCGCACTGGTAGGCATTAACCTGTTGCAGTCGGCATTTACGAACTGGTGCCCGGCAAAGACGCTACTAGAAAGGTTAGGCACGCGGTCAGATCCGGAGTGCAATCCACACCACTAGCGCCACCAGTACCCTCGCTCGTTTTGGGCCGTTCCCCTATTTTGGGGGCGGCCCAATTGCCTATTTGAAGTATAGGGGATCATAAATACTCTTTGTAAATGTTACGTTGGAAACACTTGTAAGAGACCCCTCTAGCTGCAGGCGACGTCCTACAATGTGGTACACTACACTCAAATTGCTCATGTGATGGAGGATGGCGATGCGGGCAATCTGCCTGGTTTCCGGTGGCATGGATTCCTGCGTCACAGTGGCGGAAGCAGTTGCTGCGCACCACGAGATTTTCCTGCTTCACATCAATTACGGCCAGCGTACCGAGAAGCGCGAACTCAAAGCGTTTCAAGATATCGCCACATATTACTCGGTGCCAGCGTCCCGCATTATGTGCAGTTCCATTCAACACCTTAGCGCAATTGGCGGCAGCAGCCTAACCGATAGCGCCATTCCCGTACAAAAGGCTGATCTCGACTCGGAACACATACCAACGTCGTACGTGCCCTTCAGGAACGCCCACCTACTAAGCATCGCGGTGTCATGGGCAGAAGTCTGCGGCGCGACAGAAGTGTACATCGGCGCCGTTCACGAGGATAGCAGCGGATACCCCGATTGTCGTCCCGAATATTACGAGGCTTTCAACCAGGTGATTAAATTAGGAACCGCCTCCGGATCCATCCACATCGTAACACCTATCATAAACCTTACCAAAGACCAGATAGTTCGCCGGGGTTTGGAGTTGGGTGCCCCGCTGGATCTTACCTGGAGTTGCTATCAGAACGAGCAAGAGGCTTGTGGTGTGTGCGACAGCTGCGCGTTGCGGCTGCGCGGGTTTAAGCATGCAGGTGTTACCGATCCACTTCCATACGTGTCACGGCCCGACTACTAAAGATTTCATGAACTCATTTTCGCCCGCGGGTCTGCGGGCGAGTGCCCAACCCAAATACTGTAAGGAACCTATTGATGAAGAGAATTTACAACTTTAGCGCGGGGCCTGCTATTCTGCCCGAAGAGGTGCTTCAGCAGGCATCTGCAGGCGTACTCGAAATCGACGGATCGGGGATGTCGATACTGGAAGTAAGCCACCGTGGTCCTCATTATGAAGCCATACACCATGATGCTGAATCGAGGCTGCTTTCCATTCTTGGACTTAACCCCGCTGAATGGCAGCCAATTTTTCTGGGCGGCGGCGCAAGCCTGCAGTTTGCAATGCTACCGATGAATTTCCTCTCTGCCGACCAGAGTGCCGATTACGTAAACACCGGCGAATGGTCATCCAAAGCCATCAAAGAGGCCAAACGATATGGCACGGTGAACATCGCCGCATCATCCGAGAGCGACAAGTTCGCCTCTATCCCAAGAGAACTCAACCTTTCACCGGATGCTGCCTACCTTCATATCACTACCAACAACACTATTGAGGGTACTGAATATTCCGACCTACCTTCACACGGCAAAACACCCCTCATTGCAGACTGCTCATCGGACATCTTCGCGCGCAACATACCGTACAATCAATTTCACATGCTATACGCCGGTGCTCAGAAGAATGCTGGCCCTGCCGGCCTAACCATTGTCCTCGTGCGCAAGGACTTTCTCGAGACGGCAAACACCAACTTGCCTACCATGTTGAGCTATAAAACGCATGCAGCATCTGGGTCTTTGTACAACACCCCGCCGGTATTCTCAATCTATGTATTCGACCTCGTGCTAAAGTGGATCGAAGACCGCGGCGGCCTTGAAAACATGGAACGGTGCAATCGTCGTAAGGCGGCACTCATCTATGACGCGCTTGACGAGTACCCCGATATTTATGACCCTGCCGTAACTAACAAAGCCGACCGCTCGCTGATGAACGTCACCTTCAGGCTTAAAGACAAAGAACGCGAAGCCGAATTCCTGGCCGGCGCCAAGCATCGAGATATGGACGGACTTAAGGGCCACCGGTCGGTTGGTGGTTTCCGGGCATCCATTTACAATGCCTTTCCTGAAACAGGTTGTGCGGCACTCGCAGCTTATCTCCGGGAGTTTGCACGCTCGTGATGCCTTCGGGTACTCACTAACCGTCTGTTTGGGTGAAATGGCCCCATGACCATTTCACCCAACCTCTTAGCTACCATGTCCCGGAACATTCCTGTCAGGTAGCAACTGCCGTGGACTAAACCCCTACACTAGTTCCAAACCTACCTTCACCACATCTACTATTGTCAGAAATCCTTGTGCAAATTGATATACTATCCCCAATAACTTGTCACGCTATGTTGAAAAAGTGCGTTATTAATTTGTTAATAAACAATTTGCATTATCTCGTAATAATTTATTGACAAAATGCAGGTAGTATATGTATGATATCACCATACATCAAGTTGGTTTCCTTAACAATTCGATGTGAAATGTACTTCGTAGCGATGAAGCTTGAAAAACGGCGTCTAAGCCCAATTTGCGTGCACTTACGTGGCGTGTGTTGGTGCTTAAATGCTTTTTTGTTTTAATGGTCTTTAATCCTAAATCGGGAGGTACGAACATCATGGTTGGTAATCACTTGTCATCGCGGAATCGCTCCGCGTTTACACTCATTGAATTGCTGGTCGTAATCGCCATTATTGCAATCCTCGCAGCTATTCTATTTCCGGTTTTTGCCCAAACCAGGGAACAGGCGCGTTCCATCTCTTGCCTTTCTAACTTCCGCCAGACGGGTCTGGCTATGTCCATGTACACTCAGGACTATGATGAAACCTTTGTGAACGTCAACTCCTGCGGATTCGCCGGCAGCTGCTATGGAGTTTATCCCCAGGATCAACCATGGCCCCTGGTTGTTTACCCCTACATGAAGAGTTGGCAGATCTTCCGATGCCCCGACGATCCCAATGCCACCGACAGCCAGCTCACCATGGATCCCAACACCGGCAATCCAGATTACAACGCTCCCGAGGCCAAGAAGGAATGGGACTGGGCATGGCGTGTAGATTCCGGCTATAACTACGACTGGCTCTCCTACAATGCAGGCCCCTGTTCCCCCACTGGCCCATTCAAAATCGCTACGTTAGCAACTGTCAACCGACCTGCCAACATGATTCTGCTGGTAGACAGTACGTGGGGCCTCAGCGGAACCTCTGTACAGGGAGGTGGGAACTGGGCGATTGACTCACCAGTGGGGCCACCGGACCTGGGTTGCTACCTGGGAGGTTGGAACCTTACTTCTAATCCCGAGGTTTGGAACCAGTATGGTGGCGCGTGGCCTCATCACACATCGGGCACTAGATTTAACGTTGCATTCGTGGACGGCCATGCAAAGAGTGAGAATCTCGGACAGCTGATGGCTGGCGCCGACCCCACCAAATACATCATCTACGACATGAATGCTTATCAGTGGTCGACAAACTAGTTTGAAATCCGGGCGCCTGGCGAGCAGTCTTTATAGCTCGCCAGTATCCCGTTAATCAGGAAACCGAGACGATGAAAACTAATATACCCTTACCCGTCGCCATTGTAATCGGCGTACTACTTATCGTATTTATCGGATACATGGGCTACAAGGCGATTGCCGTTCCCACATCCTCACCGGTACTTACTCCGCCGCCTCCTCCGGCCGCTACGGCAAACATGGCTCCTCAGCCACGTCCCGGTGTGATAGGCGTACGCAGCTTCAAGCGTTAGCACTTTACAGTATGACAACCAGCAAGAGGCGCGAATGTATTGCTACGTGCACTATTCGCGCCTGACTTTGCACTAGGCTGCTTCAAAAATCGGCTTCAGCCCTGACGCCAGATCAAGCAGTTCCTGCGTCTCCTCGGCTGTAATTGGCGTGAAGCGGCTGGCGAACTGCATCGCAAGCCTGAATAGGCGAGGATCGCCAGGCGGTACCGCTGCGGTGACGTCCATAGAGAGCGTATACCGTAACGCAAGTTCAGCAAGCCGTGGATCGGTAAGCGGCTCGTACCAGCAGTTCGGATAGATGCGTTCCGCACCCTCGGCCCAGTTGGTGCGCGCCATGGCCTTTAATGCCAGCCTTGCAGCTCCGCGCTGCTTGGCTTTTGCCATTATCTGCGGGCCAAACAGACCCTGGCTCCAGGTTACGAAGTTGACTGGAAAAAGGACTGACTGAAACTCAAACTGGTCCAGCGCCTTTAGTGCCGCCTCGGCAGAATGTGCACTAAATCCAATCCAGCGAACCTTTCCCTCATTTCGAGCGGCTACTACAGCCTCCATTGCTCCACCGGGCCCAAAGCATCTGTCTACATCCTCGATGCTGGATATTGCGTGCAGCTGGTAAAGATCGAAGTGATCGGTTTGCAGGTACTTAAGCGACCGCTCAAGCTCGGCCCGGGCAGAAGCTGCGTCTCGACAGGTGGTTTTACACGCCAGGAACGACTTTGAACGGTACGGTGCAAGCGCCTCGCCCAGCTTTATTTCCGTCTCCTGATCCCGACCATAACTGGGCGCGACATCAAAATAATTGATCCCGGTATCCACCGCTTCGCTTACGATAATATTGGAATCTGCCTGGCTCATCCCCGCAAAAACCACACCTCCCAGCCCCACGATGGAGAGACTGTCTCCAGTGCTGCCAAATGGTCTGAATTCCATTGTTGCCTCCATGAAATCCCTATTTTTTCTGAATACATTTTACCCGCAGCGTAAGGCTCACACCGGTGACATTAAGGTGTTACCTATTATGATATTACTGTTAAGCTTTGCGGCAGTAGTTGACCGGTGGTGCCTGGGACAGATATAATCGCGTGTGACCTACCATGGAGATCCTCATTAACATGATTGTAAAACGATTGCTATCCACTCTCTGTCTACTTACCATAGTCGCAGGCTCACAGCACTCTCTCGCCCAAACTCCGCATCCCATTCAAGTTGCGCGCGGGGTGCAGTACCAACAGACAATCACAACAGGCGCTCACCCTATGGTCATCAATGTGCTTCGCGTGAACCTTCATGACCGGGGAGTACGTGCATTTGTAGGTCAAGCGTACGGTGGTATCACGTCGAAGGGTACAGAGAGCGGCAGGCAGACCGTGGAAGACATGGCTGCGCGCTACCACGCGGTTGCCGGTGTAAACGCTGATTTCTTTCCCTGGACCGGTCGACCACTCGATCTCGCAATTCACAACGGTCATCTATATAGCTTTCCTTATGCCGGGCGTCCAGCGATTGGATTCACGCGGAATGGCACCGCTGTAATAGATCAACTTGACGAAACCTGCACACTTACAAAAGACGACGGTACCCACATCCACATCACTGGTATTGATGAGCCCTCTGCATTAAACTCAGCCGTTCTCTACAACTCCTATTACCAGCTGCCAGTCGTTGCACATAATACGGGTGTGGTTATCACTCTGAATTGCGGTGAACTCTCCCCAACTACACACGAGCGTGTACGAGTCATTAGTGCTCAACCCATGGCAGCCGGTGAAACGGTTGCGCCGCCGCTGCAAGGGCGCATGTTATTACTTCTCGCGGGCCAACCGGCAGTTGAGGCAGCTAATATAGGTGTTGGTGACCGGTGCACGCTAACTGCCATGCTTACGGAGCATGGAGGCAGCTCGCGACGCGCTATTTGGCAACATGTGTTGGAGGCGGTGAGCGGCGGCCCATGGATACTTCGAAATAACAAGGTGGTACCTCCCTCTCTGCAGCCCGGCTTCGGTCTGCACTCCTTCATCCTGTATCACCACCCGCGCACCGCGGTGGGCATCACCGCTAACGGTGACCTTATCCTCGGGGTTGTTGACGGGCGGTCACCTCTCAGCAGCGGCATGTCGCTCGCGCAGCTTGGCGAGTTAATGAAGCAGGCAGGCGCCGTGGACGCCATGAACCTGGACGGTGGAGGCTCATCTGTAATGGTGGTACGCGGACGGGTAGTTAACATGCCTAGCGATGGCACTTCGCGGCTTGTAGCCAATAGCCTGCTCATCTCAGCCCCGACCGAGGAACAGGCAACTGTCCATGCCCCTCTTGCACTCGTAAACCCGCCTCATTCGGTAACGGCAGGCAGTACGCTTCACCTGCGGTCATCGGGCGATCCATGGCTATGGGGTACCAGCAATGGTCGGGGTTTCGTATCGCAAACGGGCAACTTCACAAGCTACACTGCCGGTATAACTACAGTGATTGCAGGCACAGGAGGAGCCCGTACGAAACTTGGGCTTGAGGTGGTACCGGCGGCGGTAAGTCACTTCCGGGCCTCACTCGTTATGCTAAACGCCTTCACGTCCACCCTCACCGTACATGCCTACGATCGCTACGGCAACAGTGTAGAGGGAGTTCACATCCTTGTTACCACTCAACCGGCGCTGCCCGCGGCAACTATCATCACAGACGCACACGGTTTGGCCGGTGCCAACATTACCTGGCCAGCCGAACAGTCGTCTAGTGACTCTGTAAGCGTCTCCGCGCCAGGCGCAACACCACTTGTCATTCTTCGCTCTGCACAGAAACCAGCCCCCGTACGACCGGTGCAGCCAACGGACCCAGACAATAACAAAACGCCATAAAATGACTTTAGGACAGCCTGCAAACACCTTTCAGTGTATACGAACCTTTGCCCGTCACCTACCGTATGAAGTACAATAGCAATTAAGAAGGGCCACTAAGAGATGGCTTAAGGCCCTACAATTTGCACGGAGAGTATTAGATTGTCTCTTGAACAGGCACGTGTGCGCTTAGATGAACTGAATAATCGCTATGCAGAACTTGAGGCACAGATCAACGATCCCGAGTTCAGCAGTGACTACCAGCGCTATATGGCAGCCGCTAAATCGCGAAACGAAATCGAGCCCGTTGTGCTGGCCTATCGTAAATACCTTCAGGTATTGGCGGATA
This sequence comes from bacterium, assembly GCA_021777995.1. Classification (GTDB taxonomy): domain Bacteria; phylum Armatimonadota; class Chthonomonadetes; order Chthonomonadales; family Chthonomonadaceae; genus JAJZFK01. The sequence continues at coordinate 10,118 of JAJYCW010000009.1, read as the reverse complement.
TACCAGAAGCCGAAGCGCTTATCCCGCTTACAGAAGGAAGTGACAAGGACGCTGCACAGGAGATGCTGGAAGCATTGAAACAGGAGAAGGACGCCCTGGACGAGGAAGTGCGCCTGCTGCTGATGCCGAAAGATCCCAATGACGACCGAAACGTAATCGTGGAGATTCGCCCCGCGGCTGGTGGGGAAGAGGCGAAGCTGTTTGCAGGTGAATTGCTTCGCATGTATTTGCGTTACGCCGAAAGGCGCAAATGGAAATCGGACATTGTCTCGTTGCAGGAGACGGGTATTGGTGGTATTCAGGAAGTCACCTTTGAAATTGATGGGCAGGGTGCTTACAGCCAGCTGAAATTCGAGGGTGGAGTCCATCGCGTGCAGCGCGTTCCCGTGACCGAATCCAGTGGCCGCATACAGACTTCAACCGTTACAGTGGCTGTTCTACCAGAGGCAGAGGAGGTGGACATCGAACTGGATGAAAACGATATCCTTGAGGATGTCTATCACTCGTCCAGCGCAGGTGGGCAGAACGTACAGAAAGTTGCTACTGCCATTCGGCTTACACATAAGCCTACGGGCATCGTGGTCACATGCCAGGATGAACGAAGCCAACTGCAAAACAAAATCAAGGCCCGCGGCGTACTGCGAACGCGCCTCTACGAGATGAAACTACGGGAACAACAGGACAGCATTACCGGCGCGCGCCGAAGCCAGGTAGGCTCTGGCGAGCGGTCGGAGAAGATCAGGACATACAATTTCCCAGATGGCCGCGTCACCGATCATCGAATCAACTTCACTGTGCATAATGTTCCCGCGGTGCTGGATGGCGACATACAGCCTTTCATCGACAGGCTAATTAATGCAGATCAGGCTGAGCGAATGAGCGCTGCAAATGAGGGATGACGTTACCATTGCAGAGATGGTGCGCAGTGCAGCGGAGCGGCTTACTTGGGCAGGAGTAGAGTTCCCCAGATTAGAGGCTCAGCTATTACTCGCACATCTCATGCAGTGTACGCGAACGCAAATTGTAGCGGAGACGTGTGCAGTTCCTTCTCACGAGGCTCGGTGCGAATACGAGAAGTTGGTAGATAGGCGGGCGGAAGGCGAGCCGTCCGCGTACATCATTGGCAGGCGAGAGTTTTTCGGCATTTCGTTCGTTGTATCCCCCGCTGTCCTCATCCCTCGGCCCGAGACTGAACTGCTTGTGGAGATAGTGCTGGACTATCTGGCCTTGGGGTCTAAAGCGCGGATCTGTGCGGATGTGGGTGCAGGTTCTGGGTGTGTGGGCATTGCAGCTGCAGTGAAGTCGCCATTTTTACGCGTTCTCGCGCTGGACAACTCGGCGGCAGCCCTGGAAGTCGTGCGCACAAATGCTGCGCTACTCGGGGTCAGCAGGCGTGTAAAGTCGGTACTTGGAAACCTTTTAGCACCGCTGCCCCCTGCCAGCCTCGATATTGTCGTAACAAATCCCCCCTATATCCCGGCGGGTGACATCGGTGGTTTACAAAGAGAGGTGAGTCAATATGAGCCTCACTCTGCGCTCGATGGCGGTGAAGACGGTCTAGACCTCATCCGCCGGATCGTGCAGGAGGCCCGTCTGGCTCTAAAACCAGGCGGGCTCATCGCGATTGAGATAGGGGCAGGCCAGCACGATAGGGTAACTGCCCTTCTTCAAACCGCAGGGTTTTTGCGCGTAAAGGCGCACAGCGACCTTGCGGGCATAACCCGTGTAATCAGCGCCCGCTCGACAATGGAGTAGGCATCTGTGCATCGACCACGAACGTTGTAACGGACATTGGTGGCAGTGTAGCGGCGAATTTCCCGTTAATCACTGGCACTCCCTTTAACGATTTCAGCTGCTCCCCTGTACATGTCTGCCACACTCGCGCTGTACGCCCCACGCTCGATATACCCGTAAGGTCGTAGTTCACCTGCTGGGGCTGCTGCAATGGGTTTGTTGCTACCACTATCACGTGTCGCCGCTGCGGGTCGACTGCCGCGAGCGAATGTGCATCATCGTCTGCAATGATCTGGCTGCCAGGCCGGATGAACCGGCTGTAGTTCGCCATCACGTAGTACTTCTGGTTCACTCGGTAGGTAGTATCGGTCCTGCTGTCGAGCGCAGACCATACAAATCCCCAACCACCTGCGCTATCCATCGTCTGCCAGTAGACCCACGCATTTGGCCTGAGATTGCGCATATCCTGCAGTATACGCATCGACATGGGGATTCCAGAGCCGTCACCATCGCCATACTCCGATAACCACAATGTTTTACCGGCTTGTTTAGCCAATGCACGCAGTTTCGCGCGCCCCGTTCCCCAATAACTGTGCGTATCCACCTGTGTCATATAGCCAAGCGAAGTTGCGTCGTAAAAAGGGAAGGTCTTGAGCGCAAACGTAATGGAGGTCTCGTCCGAGGCTGCTACGTGCGTGCCTGTAACACCCGCTGCCTGCAGCGCTTTGCCCATGGAGGTGATCACGAGATTTTGCTCCGCGCTGTCCACGTGGCAGCCCTCCTGGCCGTTTCCGAAGGCCCACCCTAGAAGCGGCTCGTTTAATGGCTCTACTGTGGGAAAGGTGATGTGCCAGGTATCCTGAAAGTGCTTCAATACTGCAGCGAGGTAGGCCGTAAACGTGTCTATCTTGCCAGGAGCAAGATTGTCCGCGCCGCCCTTGCCTCCCGTTACGCTTCCAGATACCGTCATCCACCAGGGCGGCGAGTTGGAAAACGCCTGCAGATGGTCGGCCCCCTCCTTCATCGCCATAGCGAGTATAGTGCGCTGGCCCTTGTCAGCATTCCAGTTCCAAACGCCGGGAGTGGGTTCGTAACCGGGAACTGCTGTTCGGTATGTGAGAAACTCGTGGTTAGGAGGCATATATTTGGGGTTCTCTCCACCGCCAATATTATAACGGACCACCGTAAGCCCCAAACCCGTTTTCTGGTTGAAAAACATGTCTACCAGCTTCTGACGCACCCCTGCAGGATACCCACCCACAACGTGGGCCCACCAGGCGAGTGAAGTTCCCCAGCCCTCGAACCGCTGCCAAGGGTGCGCAGCGTCGATGGTGCCGGATATGGGTGCCGGGGTGTTTTGTGCAGCGGCTGCTCCCCCGTAACAGGCCAATACAGTCGATAAAATCGTGAATGAACGCCAACGAAGTTTCATTGGGCGGAGTCACCTCCCGTAGCGCACTACCTGAAGGCAGCCATTTTCCGCTACCGACGTGCAATGCACCTGTTCTATATTGCTCTTTGCAAACGCACGAAATGCGCATGCTCAAACATTTTACCGCACAAATAATGTTACCATTGCAAATCTGGATGGCGTGGAAAGCATAAATCCCGACCCAATGTGGGCGTGTTCGCCTTTCAAGTGGAGATTTACGAAACTCCCTGCGGCTTTAGCGATCTCAACCCGCAGCCATTAGCTCTTATCCGTGGCTCCGTACCGCAAGCCATCAACCACCAGGCTTACCATGCGTCGGGCAACTGCACCGTCCGCCTTACCCGCAGAAATACAGAGGTTCGCCACCGCGGATAGAAGCTCCATCGACTCAATGTCGTCTCTCACCTCCCCAGCTTCTATGGCCGCATCCAGCAGGCCCCGCAAAACGGGCAGCAGCTTCTCCTTGAAATAAGAATGTAGAGACACATAGGCAGGATCGCCGGAGTGCAAGGCAGGCGCAAGGCCACGTTTTGCCGCGATGAAGTCTGTGTAGCGCAGCAGCCAGGCTGCCAGCGCATCCGCCGGCCCGTAAGAGGCGCTCAAAGCTGCGGCTGCATCTGCACAGGCATCTACCTCCCGCCGGAATACAGCGGCGATAAGGTCTGCTCGTTGCGGGAAATGACGGTAGACCGTCCCAATCCCCACGCCTGCTTTCTGTGCAATCTCCCGTACAGGCGCATCCACGCCCCTGGTCGCAAAGACCTCCATCGCAGCCTCAAGAAGCGCATCCGTATTCCGCTTTGCATCCGATCGCACGGAACGCGTTGCGCTGCCATCCGAAGACCGCATGGACGGCATATCTTCGTCTTGTTGCCCCAAAACAGAACTCCTGTTGACAAAACGGAACATTGTTCCGTATAATACGGTACGGTGTTCCGTTTAATGTAGTTTACCCTAGTCGCGGCAAAGTACGCTGCGCAGATTGACGAAAGGCACGGTTATGACTTCAACAACTCCTAAGGTTTGGTTTATTACAGGCGCGTCCCGCGGATTTGGGCGTGTGTGGACGGAAGCAGCGCTGCAGCGTGGTGACAAAGTTGCCGCAACTGCCCGCAATGTAGAAACCCTGGCAGACCTGGTAGAAAAATATGGTGACAACGTGCTTACCCTTCCCCTGGATGTCACCAATGCCGAGCAGGTGAAGACAGCAATTGATCAGGCACACGCACATTTTGGGCGGCTCGATGTGGTCATGAACAACGCAGGCTACGCGCTTGCCGGAACCATTGAAGAGGCCGAACCAGAGGAAGTGCGCGCACAGTATGAAACTAACATCATTGGTACGCTTTCGGTGATCAAGGCTGCCCTGCCCAAACTGCGCGCCCAGGGCGGTGGACACATCCTGGGCATCTCCAGCGGCCTCGGGCACATCACTCTTCCGTTCGTGGGGTACTACTGCTCATCCAAGTGGGCATTTGAGGCCATTCACGAGAGCCTTGCAACCGAGATTAAACCATTTGGTATTAAGGTAACCATTATCGAGCCCGGCGCGTATGCCACAGAATTCGGCAGCGCAGCATCCCGACGGCAGGCAGCGGAGATGGAGATCTATAATCCCCTGCGAGCCGAAGTGATGGCGCACCTACAGAGCGTCGAGCGCGGCAACCCAATGGCGACGCCTAACGCGATCTTCGCCGTTGTCGATACGCCAAATCCACCACTCCGACTGTTCCTGGGTAACAGAAACCTGGCTCGAACCCGTGAAGCATACGCCCAAAGGCTGGCGCTGTGGGAGGAGTGGGCAGAAGTGGCTGATGCCGCACAAGGCACGGCCTAACCCAGCGGTACGCTTAGGCAGCGCACCAGATGCGCAACCCGCACGGGGTTTTAACCCCGTGCGCCCCGCTTCGCACAAGCGTCACGCTAAGGCCGCACGGCGCACCCCTCCACGTGGCCCTTTAGCCAGGCGTACCACGCGTGCATTCCCTCACCGCTGCGGGAGGATACTTCCAGCGCCTGGGCACGCGGGGCCACCTTGCGGATGTTGTCATGCATCAGCGCCATATCCACGCCCAGTACCGGCGCGATATCCACCTTGGTGATGAGCACGAGTTGTGCCCCGGCGAACGCTGCTGGGTATTTTAGCGGCTTGTCTTCGCCTTCGGTTACCGAGAGCAGCGCAACCCTGGCAGCCTCGCCAAGATCAAACGCGGCTGGACAAACGAGGTTGCCCACGTTCTCTATAAACAGCACCTCAAGGTCATGGAGCCCCACGGCCTCAATACCGTTTGCCGCCATCGAGGCGTCGAGGTGGCACACCTCTCCGGTCACGATCTGCACCACGCGCGATCCGCACCGGTTGAGTCGCACGGCATCGTTATCGGTCTGCAAGTCACCCACGATCACCGCCATAGAAAGCTGACTAGCGCAGTCTGTAAGCGTGCGCTCCAGTAACGCAGTCTTGCCGGCTCCGGGGGAGGACAACAGATTGACCGCGAAGACGCCAGCCGCTTCCAGCCTGCGACGCGTTTCTGCGGCGATCGACTCATTGCGGCCTAGTATAGCGTCCCCCACCACCACAACCTTATGTGTCGCACTCATGAGGAGTCTCCATAAGCTCCAGGTCGAGTTCCAGCAGCTTTAGCTCCTGACCCGCCACGATCGAGGGCAGTTCCGCGCCGCATACGGGGCACAGATCGCCCGGGTGCTCGCCAACCCACTGGCCCTCGCATCTGTCACATCGCAAAGTCAGCGGTACGCGCACAATATCCAGTACCGCTCCCTCCGCCAGAGTCCCCATGCTGAGGCTGCCAAATGCAAACTGCAGCGCCTCGGGCACTACTCCAGAAAGCACACCTATCTGCAGGGAGATACGGTTGATTCGTTGCGCGCCCTGCAGTATCACCTCCCTGTCTGCAATCTCCAGCATCTCCTCAACAATAGAGGCCTCATGCATCGTGACAATCTCCGTTTAGCATATGCGGGGCAGCTGCTCACCGCTAAGCATATCCACTATCCGTTCGGTACCAAAGCGACCCAACAGTGAAACACGTCCGGGTCCCTTACTGGTGACAGTACCTGCAACCGATGCTCCCATGCTTACATGATGCGAGGCGAGAATGTGCTGCGCTGTATTCGCCTGGGAGGCGGGCAGGATAACAATAAATCGGCCCTCGTTGGCTACAAAAAGTGGATCGAAGCCCAGCAGCTCGCACGTAGCACGTACAGCCTCTGTCACCTGCAGTTTCGCCTCCTCAAGCTGGATCTGCACGCCAGCCTGTTCTGCAATCTCAACCATAGCGCTCGCCAGCCCGCCGCGCGTAAGGTCACGCATGCAGTGGATGTCCAGGCCGGCAGCCAGAAGATCCATCACGGGTGCGGCAACAGGTGCACAGTCGCTCACCACATCACACGCATCAACCAATCCCTCACGCGCCGCCATGATCGCAATACCATGCCTGCCCAGGTCCCCCGAAACGATGACAGCATCGCCAGGTTCTACCATCGACGGCCCTATAACAGACGCGTGCTCTAGCACACCTACGCCGGTGGTATTTACAAAGACCGAGTCGCCATGGCCGCGCTCTACCACTTTGGTGTCGCCTGTGACGATGGCCACCCCCGCACGCGCCGCGCACTCCTGCATCTCTGCGGCTATGCGGTGCAGGGTACTTATTTCGGTACCCTCTTCCAAAATAAAGCCTGCGCTAAGCCAGAGCGGCCGGGCACCCCCCATTGCAAGATCATTTACCGTACCATTGACCGCCAGGCTTGCAATGCTTCCCCCTGAGAAGAAGAGTGGGTGCACCACGTACGAGTCGGTAGTCATGGCAATGCGGTCGCAGGTGGCGGGCAGTGAGAGCAGGGCAGAATCGTGGCGTGTTAGCAGCGCCGGGTTGGCCCACGAACTGGTGAACACCTCGTCAATGAGGCGCTGCATCTTACGTCCCCCGCCACCGTGTGCCATCTGGACCACAGTGTCCGGTGCGTACGGAGGAACAGGGCACCCTTGCAGCATGTCTGGTTTCATCTACCTAGCCTCCCGGGCATAACGTCGATAGCGATAGTAAGCGGCGCATGCCCCTTCACTGGATACCATAGTGGCCCCCAGCGGATGCTCCGGGGTACACCGTTTACCGAAGGCCGGACAATCTGGTGGGTTCAACAGGCCCTGCAACACAAGGCCGCTGCGGCATTCCGAGTCTTCTTCGGCGACGGTATCGCCTACATCAAACCGCACTTCTGCGTCAAACTGCTGGTATTCGGCACGCAGGCACAGGCCGCTAAATGGAAGCTCACCAACTCCTCGCCAGGTGCGGGTGGTTACCTCAAACACATCCGCCACCAGCTGCTGCGCGGGTACGTTGCCATCCTCTTTCACAGCACGCACGTACGCGTTCTCCACTTCAAACCGCCCCTCTTCCAGCTGCTTTACGCACATGTAGATGCCATGCAGCAGGTCGATAGGCTCAAAGCCGGTAACCACCACCGGGATACGGAATCGCTCGGCTATAGGATGGTATTCGCTCGTGCCCATAATAGCGCAGACATGCCCGGCGGCAAGGAAGCCTTGCACGCGGCACTGCGGCGACGAGAGAATCGCCTCCATTGCGGGAGGTACCAGCACATGGGATACGAGCATGGAGAAGTTGGGAACCTCTTCGCGATAGGCAGTGATAACGGCCATGGCGTTTGCAGGTGCAGTGGTTTCAAAACCGACAGCAAAGAAGACAACCTCCCTTGCAGGATTCTCCTGTGCAATTCGCACGGCATCGGTGGGCGAATAGACAACCCGCACATCGGCGCCCTGTGCACGGGCCTGCAGCAGGTCGCCGGTTGTACCGGGAACGCGTAGCATGTCTCCAAAGGAACAGAAGATCACGTCGGGCATTCGAGAGATGGCAACCGCACGATCAATCTTTTCAACAGGTGTAACGCACACGGGACAGCCCGGTCCATGCAGCAATGTGACCTGGGAAGGCAACAGCTCATCCAGCCCAAACCGCACAATTGCATGGGTTTGGCCCCCGCAGATCTCCATGAGCGTCCACGGCTTTGTAACCGTTGAATGGATTGCCTCAGAGAGCTTTTGAACCGCCTCCGGGTCGCGATACTCATCCATAAACTTCATTGCTCTGGCTCCTGCACGGGTTCAAGCTCTGCCAGTTCGCCAATTTCTCGCAGGTATGCGAACACCTGCTGCGCCTCTTCAGCGTCTATCGAGCTAATTGCCATACCCACATGTACCAGTACGTAGTCGCCAGGCATCGCCTCAGGGACACAGGTGAGATTTACGTCCCGGGTAACTCCGCCAAAGTCTACGACTCCACTACGGTTCCAGGCATTCTTCACATCAATGTTCACGATTTTACCGGGAATAGCCAGGCACATTCCCTTCACTCCTTTGCTGTGCTGCAGCCACAGCCTGTCCGAAGCTGATTCCGCCGTCGCCGGGCGGCACGCGCTGCGGCCAAAAAACCTCATAGCCTTCCCTGCGAAGCTGTTCAACGGTACGTGTAAGCAGCTTGCGGTTCACGAAGCACCCTCCTGAGAGTACCACTTTGCGCATACCCACACACTTGGCGACCTGCAAGACGGCCTCACTCATGCCGCGATGAAAGCGTGCTGCTATGATGGACGACGGTACTGCCGCGCGGTAATCCATGAGTAGCGCGCGCAGCATCGGCTCCCAGTCAATTACGTAGGGAGGTCCTCCGCGCCGCAGGGGCATAAGGTACCCATCCACTGCCGCTGCCTCGTCACAGCACTTCTCCAGTTCCACAGCCGCCTGTGCCTCGAAACTTACCTGTTGGCGCAGGCCGATGAGGGAAGCCACAGCATCGAACAACCTACCGGCACTGGTAGTGCGTGGGCAGTTGATGGATTTGGAGAGGGCGGCCTGTAGGAGTGCGAGCTGATTCTTTGCAAACCAGTGCAGCGGCGGCAGGTCGTGCTGCGTCATCGCTTCCTCACCAAGAATTTCGTACAGCAACCCCAGCGCCGTCCGTGCAGGCATCCTCACCGCCGCATCAACTCCTGGGAGGGAGAACGACCTGAAGTGAGCGATACGTTTCATTCTATAGTCATTGCCCGCAAAGAACTCTCCGCCCCAAATCTCGCCATCGTCGCCGTATCCCGTACCGTCCCACGACACTCCAAGCACATCCTCGGTGAGATGGTTCTCACACATGCATGCCAGTACATGGGCGCGGTGGTGCTGCACGCGAAGGATGGGAAGCCCCATGCTTTCGGCAGAGCGGGTAGAGATATAGTCGGGATGCAGGTCGCAGGCAGCTACCTCGGGCTTAACGTCGAACAGCTCGCGCATGTCGTCTGTAGTCCTGCAAAAGGCATCCAGCGCCGCGCGCGTCTCAAGGTCACCAATGTGCTGGCTGATAAAGGCCATGTTACCGCTGGTGACGGTAATGGTGTTCTTAAGATGCGCCCCTACCGCCAGGGTAGAACTACTGCTTGTTGGCAACGGCAGCGGCAGTGGTGCATACCCGCGTGACCGCCGGATAACCATCTCGCGCCCTAACACCATCTGGACGACCGAGTCGTCAACGTAACGAAGTATGGGGCGGTCGTGCACCAGAAAGAGATCTGCTACCCCGTGCAGGCGCCACAACGCTTCGCGTTCATCAATACAGATCGGCTCATCAGAGAGATTACCGCTGGTGGCAATAAGGGGCACATTGGCATCGTGCATAATCAGTAAGTGGAGTGGAGTGGTCGGCAGCATCACTCCTAACCTGTCAGATGCCGGTGCGACAAGATCGGAAACGGCTGCATCTAAACGACGCTCTAGCAGCACAATGGGCCCTTCGCTCCCCTGCAACAGTCGAGCCTCCAGGTTAGAGACGTTACAGAATGATTTCGCAGCCTCCAGGTCACGAACCATCATTGCGAATGGCTTTTCGTCACGATGTTTACGTTGACGAAGCCGCTGAAC
>JAJYCW010000198.1 GCA_021777995.1 bacterium | reverse complement strand
GATACCAGGATATAGATCGGCAATTATTTTACCGCAGGCAAGTTTATATCTCTCGGTGCTGTCGGCGACTACGAGGATATTAGGTGTAAGTTTCAGAAGTGCCGCTATCGTCCTCTCTAAAATCGTCATGCCGCCAAAGTCAAGCAAAGCCTTATCGGTTCCCATTCTTGAGCTCTTGCCACCGGCAAGTACAATTGCTCCTATGCCAGTTCCAGCCATTACTTCTTTCCCCCACCGTGACAGTCCATTCTTATTATCGCTATTCCCTATTCAAAGTTTCCACGCAAATTTAAGGGTAGTTCAAATAAACCTGCAGGAAACTGCACCATTTTCATTGTATCCTGTTAATGCGAAAGCATTGAACAAATGAGGAGTATACAATTGCAATCTGGCATTATGAGAGTGACGGTCTGGGGTGAGAATGAGCATGACAGAACCAACGAAAAGGTGAAAGCGATCTATCCCGATGGGATGCACAGCACCATAGCGGCATCGATTAGGGGACACCTTACGGATAGGGTGGAAGTACGCACTGCAACGCTTGAACAGCCAGAACACGGACTGACAGAGGAGGTGCTTGACAACACGGATGTCCTCACCTGGTGGGGCCACATGGCGCATCACAAGGTAGATGATGCAATTGTGGCACGGGTGCATAAGCGAGTGCTTGCAGGTATGGGTCTGGTCGTGCTGCATTCCGGGCATCTCTCAAAAATCTTCATAAAGCTGATGGGTACTTCATGCTCACTGCGGTGGCGAGATGATGACAGTGAGACTGTATTTACGGTCAATCCCGGGCACCCCATTGCGCGCGGCGTGCCTGCAGCGTTCCGAATTCCTGAGCAGGAGATGTATGGCGAGTACTTTGATATTCCGCAGCCAGACGAACTCGTGTTCATTAGCTCATTTAAAGGTGGCGAGGTTTTCCGTAGCGGCTGTTGCTTCACGAGAGGACAAGGACGCATTTTCTACTTTAGCCCAGGACATGAAACCTACCCCGTTTACCATCAGTCCGAGGTGCAACGCGTCATCGCTAACGCAGTGGAATGGGTGTACCAACCTGAGAAACAGTCTTACGTAACAACCAGTTGTATCAATTCGCCGCTCGGCTGGATGAATTCCTGACAGGAGCATAATACATGGCACTTAGGGCACTTCTTGTGGGTGCGGGCGGCATGGGAAAAGCATGGGGCAGAAACCTCGTCAACAACAAAGATGTTCAACTTTCGGGATGGGTGGATATCCGTAAGGAAGCCGCTGCGGCCGCCGTTGAGCAGATGAAATTAGACGATGTGTTCGTAGACGATGACCTGTCTAGGGCGCTGTCTGAAGTAAAGCCAGACTTTTTGGTAGATGTCACAATTCCCGAGTCACATCAATCCGTTACACTTACCGCCTTAAAGGCGGGCGTGCCGGTCATTGGTGAGAAGCCTATGGCGCATTCAATGGACGCTGCACGCGCAATGGTGGCTGCCGCAGATAAGGCTGGAAAGCTTTATATGGTTAGCCAAAGCCGGAGGTATGACTCCCGCATAACTGCTTACCGTAAGCTAGTCAAGGAAGTGGCCGGAACCCCAGAGATCTTGAATTCCGACTTTTACATCGGAGCACACTTTGGAGGATTTCGTGACGAAATGGCACACGTGCTGTTACTAGACATGGCAATTCATACGTTTGATGCAGCTCGGTTGATTAGCGGCCAGGATCCCGTTTCAGTTTACTGTGAGGAGTTCAATCCCTCCTGGAGCTGGTACAAAGGCGCCTCAAGTGCCGTGGCAATGTTTGAACTGACACAACGAGTTCGTTATACCTACCGAGGTAGTTGGTCGGCGGAAGGCGCCAATACTTCATGGGAAGCAGAATGGCGAGCCACCGGACCCCACGGAACTGCCATGTGGGATGGAAACGATGCCGTTTGGGCCGACAAGGTTGTAGAAACCGGTGGCTTTCATAGCAAATCCGAACGCGTTGAAGCAGTAGTGGAACCGGAGCCAGGCGGAATTGAAGGATCACTTCGTGATTTCATCAACGCCCTTTCTTCGGGTCAAACACCCATGGGAGAATGCCACGATAACATTAAGAGCCTGGCAATGGTGTTTGCCGCCATCGAATCGGCAGAAACCGGCCAGAGGGTTAAAATTCAGATCTAAGGCTCTGTCCATGCTGGAGCTGAAGGCAGGAGCGTGCTATCTTCTGCCTTCTCCAGTTCAGCATATCGTCGCTGTAGATTCGGCGTACCTGTCTGCATGAGCTTATGAGCCAGGTAGATGCTTTTAAACAGCCGCAAGTATCGTAACCTTAATGCAAACTGTACGGCCGATTGCTCCTGAATTATATCCCCAGCACGACTCGCTTTAAGAATGGCCTGTAAGTTTGAGTCTTTGTAGTGATGTTCCAGCCAAGCAATAGCCTTTGTTCTTGCGAGTCGGCGAATCGAGAGTCGTCGGCTGTCGAGTCCAGCAAATCTTCGAAGCAGGGTGTGAAACTCATCATTTGCGAGTTGGTCGAAGCGTTTAGTCGCGCGCCGCACACCAACGACCGGCATTGCCGCGGTGGACAGTTCAGTCATCTGCTCGTACAGTGCATTGACTGGGTGTTTGCCGCGAAACCCGATGCTCTTCTCCAGGCTGTTGAGCGCTGCAACCTGGCCGGGCGTCGCCCATGATTTCACAAGCAATCTGGGCTCCAGAAATATGTCGTCGTCTCGCGCGGGCACGAATTGTCTCAGAAACAGATCGGACGTGCACGTGGGAATATCAATTGTCGGGTCGTTTGCTATTGCATAATCATAAGCTTCAGCGAGCGTAACCTTACCATCTTTTCGATAATCGGCCCCGGTAACCCGCTGCCCAAGGCGATTACGGCCGGTGAGCGCGGCGAAGAAATAGGAGGTGAAATCTGGATAATTGGCCTCATCAATCGCAGCAGTGCAGCCTGCAGCCTCGGTGCGCCGTGTAGATGCAAAGAAACCTGCTATCGGCCTACTGGTAAAATGTCCCGCCGCTGCACCACCCCTTAATAACAGGTTTGCAAAGCCTCCTGAAAAGCACTGAACCATGACCACATAAACCGGTACAGACCTCGGAATAGACTGCAAATCTCCCGCGAGGTCAGTAACGCTGAGAGGCGGACTGGGCCGCCACATAGCAAAGATATTGTTGCTAAAGTTGGGTCCACCCGGCCCGCCGTGCCCCGTAAAATAGAGCAGTAACGGGCCTTTTGCACTGCCAGATCGGTAATTGTTCCCCAA
>JAJYCW010000197.1 GCA_021777995.1 bacterium | reverse complement strand
AGCCATCACGTAAGAATAGTATTCAAAATATCAATGTTAATCGTTGTCGTACCATTCGGGTCAGGAATACCCTGCGCCGATGTAGCTAAAGAGAGTAGGCAGGTATGAGTGTGCTGTCAAGCGCTGGACGCACCATCACCGGAGAGTATCTGTACGAATTGGTCATTCAAGACCCAGGTCTTAGTCAGGATGCACTTCGCCTTGCAGAAAATCTGGAATCTCGCTGCCAAGGCGAGAACGTATCAGAACGTGAGGCGCTGCTTCACGTTCTGCGCTCAGGTGCTGTGCGTGAATTGGAAACCGCTGAGGAAGGGGATTCAGAACTTCTGCACCGTCTCGCAGGCGAGCTGGTCGATACGGTTGGCATTGATGAGGAGATTGCTGTGTGGGCCGTAGAGTGTTGGGCACGAACAGTGAATGGCATAAAGATGCACACTCTCTCGGCCTCCAGGGAATCTGCACATATTGCAGGCCTGCGACACCGTGCACAGGGCGGTGATTTAGCCGCCATTACTCAACTGGCACACGCCTATAGTACGGGCGCAGGTGTCGCTCACGACGAAATCATGGCTACCATCTGGTTGCGAAAAGCCGCGATGCTCGGGCATGCAGAATCTCAGTGCAATTTGGGCAGTCGATATGAAGTTGGGTGTGGTGTCAATCAGGATTATAGCCAGGCCGTTGACTGGTACCGAAGTGCGGGCGACCAGGGCAATTTAGTGGCGCAATGTAAAATTGGTTACTGTTTCCAATATGGTCGTGGCGTTCCTCAGAACTATGGCCAAGCCGTTGCGTGGTATCGCAAGGCAGTTGAACAGGGCGATCCAATTGCGCAGTGCCATCTGGGTAATTGCTATGAATATGGGCGTGGCGTCGCGCAGGATTTTTCTCAGGCCGTGAAGTGGTACCGACAGGCAGCCGAGCAGGGCAATGCCGAGGCGCAGTGTAAGGTTGGCTACTGTTACCAGCATGGATACGGAGTCCCACAGAACTACGGTCAGGCTGTTGCGTGGTACCGTAAGGCTGCTGATCAGGATCATACTAACGCGCAATTCCTGCTTGGTGTATGCAGCGAAAAGGGGTTTGGCAACGGTCGTAATTATGACCGAGCGGTTGTGTGGTACCGTAAGGCCGCCGAGCATCGCCACATTCAAGCACAGTACAGCCTTGGACTATGCTACTTTTTCGGTCGCGGGGTAAAGCGTGATTACGAGCAGGCAGTTATCTGGTACCGTAAAGCCGCCAATCAGAAACATGCCAGGGCTCAATACAGCCTGGGATACTGTTATGAGAAGGGGAACGGAGTTCGGCAGGATTACGAGCAGGCATTTGGTTGGTATAAGCTTGCTGCGATGCAGGACCATGCATCCGCCCAAACCAGGCTGGGCAGGTTGTATGAATTTGGGCAGGGTACCGAAAAGGATTACAGACAGGCGCTGGAGTGGTACAGCAAGGCTGCACAACACGGAGACTCACTCGCTCAATGTAATCTTGGCTACCTTTATGAAAGTGGTCGTGGTGTGCAGCAGGACTACGAACGGGCCGAGAGGTTGTACCGTCAGGCGGCAGAACAGGGCAGTGACCGTGCCCAGGCCGCGCTCGCCCGCTTGGCCAAGAGGCGCTAGGTTATTTCACCAGGTGAGCCATTTAGCCTATTGAATTGGTGTGGCTGAAGTTCACTAGGTTAGAATATGACACTTCCATTGCCGTGAACGGCAAGTCTTTGCCACACTGGAGGGATAGGTGCTACCATAGGCCCTTCGTTTGCTTGTTCGTTTGCCCGATGGTAATGGAGCACGTCCACAGTGGGTGTCCCATGAGCGTCACCACGCCAGTACTAGGGCCCGGCGTTTGATTGGCGCCCACAAACTACGACTGGGTTCACACGCGGTGCAATCAGGTACACCTAATGTGTCCCTCGATCACATTAGGTGTACCTGTTGAGTCTATCTTGTACTGGCTGAGCAAACGTAGTGGTATCTAGTTATGGCGCAGGTGCTATGGCAACGCCAAGCTTCGTGAGCTGGTCCGCCAGCTGCCTATGGCTGCCCGTGTAGCCCACCTCACTCCATGCGACCTTTCCGTCGGGTGCAATGATATATTGCGTAGGTATTCCGGTAACGTGGTACAGCTTGCTCGCAATGCTGTTGGCGCCTCTGCCCGCTGGATCAAATGCAAAGTGAAAACTATACTTACCAGCCATGGCAGTCATCCACTTGCTGAAGGCAGGGTGGTTATCCCACACGCAGACTGCGAGCACGACAACATTGCTGGGATTTAACCGTTTGTAGAACTTCTGTAGCGTGGGAAGGGATGCCTGGCACGGCCCGCACCAGGTTGCCCAGAAGTCTAGAATTACAGTTTTACCTCGAAAATCTGAAAGCTGAACAGGCTTACCCAGGTCATCAATAGCCGTAAAGTTCGGTGCGTTGGTACCTGGCCGCAACAGCGTCGGCGGCGCATAAGGCTTTGATCCTGCAGGTGGCGTCCACACAAATTGGCTGGCAGCGATAGGCTGATTGAGTGCGATACTATTAATCTCAAGTTGCAGGTTGAGCATCACTTTACTATTCAGCTTCACGTATTCGCACTTCTGCATAGGGAGTAGTGTGGATGCGTTGAACCAGACTCGAGAGAATGGCGTTTCAGTCATTCCGTTCATTCTGCGAGTAGGGTCGGTGTCTGTAATAATAATCGTTCTTACACCATTAAGCATGCCCGTTGTGATGGCTCTTTTAGACCCTTGGTCATTGGTAGGAACTACTGCAGGATAGAGTATTGGAGAGATAGCCGCCATATCCCATAGCTGTGATTTTGAAAGAGCCCCTGCGGCCGGAGCAGGTCCGGTTGTGTAGCTGTTTTCAAAGCCATTGAATTCATATTCCTTGTCATTAGCCATTAGATAAAACGACGTTGGTTCCTGTTTTTTACCGCTAGTCGGTATCGGAACCGCTTGAATGCGGACTTCACCTGGGCGTTGTATATAGACTGTAACGTCGAAATAGGGATGCAGATTCCCTTTAGAGTCCGTCACACTAAAGGTCTCGTGAGCGGTGATCGTGTGTGCAAGTGCTAGAGGTGATGATGCACCTGGCAATTTCGGTGCGGTTGCCGCGTGGGAGCGCGGAGCACCGACAAACACTGCCAGGGCACCTAGCGCAATAATGCTAGCCCAACGTTGCGGGTTTTTCAAGGTAAATCTCCTCATGCCCATTGGCCGCGTAAGCAGTATTGCCTAAACGATGCCGAGCATGTTTTGTGGTTGGTTCATCCCGGTTACACGCGATG
>JAJYCW010000104.1 GCA_021777995.1 bacterium | reverse complement strand
GCTACTATGGTAATGGAAGTGAGGCAGTTAAATCTGTAATTCCCACCGATCCCGCATCGTTTACCACCCAGCCATCCAAAGGCCGCACACCACCGGAGGGGCGCAGCAGTTACGAATACGTGGTGAACGATTACAACCGCTATTTTCTCAATCAGTTGTACGAGCTCCTCACCGAATATGGTCCAATTGAGGAGGTCTGGTTTGATGGCGCCAATCCCGACCCCAGCGTTCATGAAACGTACGACTACGAGGCCTGGTACGACCTTATCCGGCATCTCCAGCCACAAGCTGTTATTTTCGGTAAGGGGCCGGATGCTCGCTGGGTAGGTAACGAGAGTGGAATAGGAAGTACCACTGAATGGAGCGTAGTGCCCTTGCCACAATCCCCACAAACGTTTACCTGGCCAGACATGACGGCAGAAGACCTGGGCAGCAGGGCCAAACTAGTGCCCGGCTCCTACCTCTGGTGGTACCCTGCCGAGGTGAATATGCCTATCCTTTACGGATGGTTTTGGGCCGCAGGGAAACCCTGCCGCACGGGCGCCGACCTTATCAATAACTATTATGAGTCTGTTGGCCGCAACGGAAACTGGCTTTTGAACCTATCACCCGATACACGCGGTTTAATTCCGGACAACCAGGTGATGGCGGTGCGCCAGATGGCGCAGGTAATATCGGCGACATTCGCCAGGAATCTGGCATCGGGAGCCAAAATCACGGCGGATAGTTCTAATCCTGCGCATGAGCCGCATAATGCACTAGACAGCAGTCTGGATACCTGGTGGGAGGCCGCCCAAGGACAGACCTCATGCAGCATTACACTTGATTTACCGCACCAGACAACGTTTGACGTGGTCTCTCTTCAAGAAGCGGTTGATCACAGGGGGCAGCGAATAGAGAGGTTTAGTGCGGATGTCTGGAATGGCACGCAGTGGACGGAAGTAGCCCAGGGCACAACCGTTGGCCATAAGCGTCTTCTTCGGCTGCATAGCGCCGCAACTACAGGCCGCGTGCGCATAAGGATTCTTGGCTCGCGCACAGAACCAACCGTCGCGTCACTCGCGCTTTATCGGCAGGCCGAACTAGTGGCACCGCCGGTCCTTACCGATCGTGATGCCTCCGGTGCTGTAGCCATGAGCAATCCTGACAATCTCACCATGGTTTACACTACTAACGGCGAAATGCCCTCGGTGAAATCCACTGTCTACCAGTCTCCTATCCACCTTCCAGAGGGGGGAATTGTGTATGCCGCCTGTATCAAGACGGATGGCACGTTGGGGATGGTTACCGAAAGGGCTTACCCCGGCTTGATACCAACTGGGTGGAAGGTGATTGCAGTCGACGGCAAGCCCGCGGATCAGTCTAGTAATGCCAACAACGCCATCGACGGTCATTCGACAACGGTATGGGAGTCGGAGGATGGGCCCATGCCTCACTCCCTAACGGTGGATATGGGGCGTTCTATTCGCCTGGCCGGCTTCGTGTATCTGCCACGTCAGGACGGCAAAATAACCGGAATAGTGGATCGCTACCGCTTTGAGATAAGCACCGACGACGCGCATTGGACCACCCTGGTGGATAATGGGCGGTTTGACAACGTGAAGAACAACCCCATTGCGCAGGAGGTGTACTTCAAACGGGTCGTAGCCCGGTATTTCCGGTTCACCGCGCTGAGCAGTGTTGACGGCAGTGAAGTTGCCAGCGCCGCCGAAATTACCGTACTGCCATAGGTCTGCACGGGCGCCAGACTTGTGTGCCGGCAAGGCTGGCGCCTGCAGGAATATGCAACAACCAGGCGAACAGGCACTTCAACACGCCGTGCCTTGTGTGGCACGTAGATGTTGCCTGCGAGGGAATAATACCGGATGGGAGAAAAATGAAGGTCTCTACAATCTTGCTAACTGTTCTCACGCTGGCATCTGTATTGGCTGTACTGCCGGCGGCCCATGCCGACAATCCAATTATCCAGACGCGCTACACAGCCGATCCTGCCCCCGTGGTGATACACGGTAAAGTCTATCTTTACACCGATCACGACGAAAACCACGCCACCTGGTTTGTAATGAAAGACTGGCGGCTCTATACATCCTCCGATATGGTGAACTGGACGGATGAGGGGTCCCCACTGTCGCTCAAAACCTTCTCTTGGGCCGAAAAGGATGCGTGGGCTCCTCAGGTAATTGAGCGAAACGGGCTGTACTACTGTTATGCGCCTATGACCCAAAAGGGTGTGGGCATGTCGATAGGCGTCGCTGTCGCCAGCCGCCCGCAAGGTCCGTTTCATGATGCTTTAGGTCATCCGTTGGTACACATAAGCCCTTTAGATATTGACCCCACGGTGTTTATTGACCGGGACGGTCAGGCGTATCTCTATTGGGGTAATTCGCAGCTCTACTACGTGAAGCTGAACAGAGATATGATCTCTTATGACCAGAAGGTTGGAATTGTTAAGGTGCCACTCACAGTGGCGGGATTTGGCAAGGGACCGCGCATGATGCCGGGGCGGACGACCTACGTGGAGGGGCCCTGGTTCTACCGCAGGGGTGACCTGTATTATATGGTATACGCCGCTGGCGGTATTCCTGAGTTTATCGCGTACTCCACCAGCCCAGGGCCAACGGGCCCATGGACCTACCGCGGCATAATCATGCCTAATCACCTTCCGCACCTGGCATTTACAAACCATCCTGGTGTAATAGATTACAAGGGGCATTCCTACTTCTTCTACCATAATCAGGCACTTCCGGGCGGCGGTGGGTTTGATCGATCGGTTTGCGTCGAGGAGTTCAAATATAATCCAGATGGTTCCTTTCCTACCATTTTACCAACGAGCAAAGGCGCCCCACCCATTGGCCACCTAAACCCGTTCAGGAGGACGAGGGCCGCGACTATTGCCTGGGAATCTGGAATACAAACCGAGGAACTGCCCGCGGCGGGTGTCTGCGTAACGAATCCTCAAAACGGTGCCTACATCAAGGTTGAGGCCGTGGATTTTGGCGGGAAGGGTGCCCATACGCTTTCGGTTGATGTCGCTAGCGATCAGGCGGCATCCTCTTTAGAGGTTCACATCGATAGTGTTGACGGACCTACTGTTGGAATGGTGAAGATACCAAATACTGGCGGACTGGACAAATGGAAAGTGTTGAGTTCCGCCATACATGGCGCGCAAGGCGCTCATGACCTCTTCTTTGTTTTTCGCGGTGCACCCGGCAGTGAACTGTTCAATTTCGCGTGGTGGAAATTCGGTAACTAGGTTCGTTTCCTCATGCTAGGAACCGTGACCTGCGCATCGCTTAACACACCGGAGGGCCGCCGAGCAAACAAGTCATCTGTGCTGCGTGAAAGCCACCGCTGGTCGTGATTGCGGTTATTTTGTAAATAGTAGGCGTCGCTCCCAGCCGATGTCGGGAAGAGTATTAGGAGGTTAAATGAGATGGCCTGTCATTGGGACTCATTGTGGCAATTAGTCATGCCGGTATTTACTGTGGTGGTGGCTGCTGGAATTTCGCGGTTAGCCGGCTCACCAGGTGAGTCTCCTGGCCCTGATCAGACCACTCTGCCGCCCACTAACATAGGTGGGGCCGAATATCCTCGAATACTGCCTGACTTGCGTGTTGTTTTCCGTATAAAGGCTCCCGATGCGCTGAAAGTGGAGTTCGACCTCGGCAAGCCCTACCTTGCAGAAAAGGACGAAGAGGGGTTTTGGACAGCGACTACCGAACCACAGGTTCCTGGTTTTCACTACTATTTTCTAAAAGTAGATGGCGTGGCAGTCAATGACCCCTGCAGCGAGTCATTCTATGGATGCGGCAGACAGACGAGCGGAATTGAGATACCAGAGGATGGCGTTGATTACTACTCGCCTCATGATGTAGACCAGGGGGAGATACGAGAGCGAAGATATTTCTCCAAAACCACGGGCACTTGGAGAAGGATATTTATCTACACTCCACCAGGTTACGACCGCAATTTGGATACCCGTTATCCTGTGCTCTATCTGCAGCACGGAGGCGGAGAGGACGAGCGGGGCTGGGTAAACCAGGGCAAAGCGGGAATCATTCTCGATAACCTTATCGCCGAGGGACGTGCGGTGCCGATGCTGGTTGTCATGGAGAACGGATACGCCCACCGTGTAGGCGAGGTTCGCGTACCCATTACTCCGGGAGCAAGCCGCCGGGAATTTCAACGGATGTTTGAGGCCGCTGATGAACTGTTTGTTAACGACCTTATTCCTATGATCGATACCCACTACCGAACATTGCCTGATCGCGACCATCGGGCAATTGCAGGACTCTCGATGGGAGGTTTGCAGGCGTTTACTATAGGACTGGGACATACAGATATCTTTGCTTCAATAGGAGGTTTTAGTGGAGCAGGAGGAGGATTCGGTGGGGAAGTCGACCTAGAAGCCGACTATGGTGGAATTATGGCAGATAGTTCTACCTTTAATCGCTTGATGAATCTGCTCTGGATAGGGATAGGGACTGACGAAGGGGATCGCTTCTACAACAGCATTCGAGGGTACCATGAACTTCTGAAGTCGGCAGGTATCGCGCATGTCTATTACGAGTCTCCGGGAACCGCCCACGAGTGGCTGACCTGGCGGCGATGCCTTCATGAGTTTGCCCCACGGCTCTTTCACCAGAAGTATCAGTCGTCGGACCAAGTTGCAGGTATGCTCGCAAACACCGGACGAGTGCCAGATAGCGACAAGCGACTTCAAGGTGGAGCGACAGCATATCCATCGCCCCCTGACGGTATTGATGCCCTTAGGAACGACGTGCCTCACGGTACGCTGCACACAATCGCTTACGACTCCCAAACCGTTGGGACGCGCCGGCACATGCGCGTTTACACACCGCCCGGTTACTCCCCGAATGTTCGGTACCCCGTGGTTTACCTGTTACACGGTATTGGTGGCGATGAGACAGAGTGGGAGCGATTTGCAAAACCGCACCTGCTTCTTGATAACCTTCTCGCCGAGAACCGGACTGTCCCGATGATCATTGTTATGCCCAATGGCCGGGCTCAAAAGGATGACCGGCCTATTGGTGACGTCTTTGCATCAGCACCGGCATTCGCAGTATTTGAGCAGGACCTCCTCAACGATGTCATTCCGGCCATAGAGGCTCGGTACTCCGTTGATGCGGTGAGAGAGCGCAGGGCGCTGGCAGGCCTTTCGATGGGCGGCGGTCAGGCGCTGAATTTTGGCTTGTGCCACCTCGATACCTTTGCCTGGATTGGGGGGTTCTCATCCGCACCCAATACCTATCCCCCGGCAAAGTTGATACCGGATGCGTGTGAAACGAAAGAGAAACTCAAGCTGCTCTGGGTTTCATGCGGTGAAAAGGATGGGCTGTTCCATGTAAGTGAAGCACTCCACCACTATCTCAACGAGCACGAAATACCTCATGAATGGAACGTTAGCTCGCTGGGTCATGATGCAATTGAGTGGCGGAATAACCTGTACTACTTCCTACAACGGATATTTCATTAAGCTATCCCACCGCACCACGTCCCATCCGGGGTTCTAACAAGGCTCGGGTTAACCAGCATCGTTTCACGTGTCAGTTTGGTGATAGAGAGTGACTGAAAGGTAGGTCAACAATGACGACGGTCTTCTTCCATGTCAGTTTACGAACGAGTGTTATCGCTGCATTGCTTGTTACATCAACCTGTCTGGCAAATACCGCATTTGCCGGCTCCTCAACCAAAGTACTACCGAGCACATCCGTCATTCATCAAGGGCCGGGACAGCAACCAGTAGATGAACCGAAAATCAGCTCTCCTGCCAGCAACGGCTCAGTTACGCAGAATCCGGACGACGTCCCGCTGTACCCACCTCCGCCAGCAGGTATCGATGCGGACGTGCCAAACATACCTCATGGCAAGCTTCAGATGATCTCCTACTATTCAAAGACGGTAGGCACCACACGCCGCATGAACGTGTATACACCCCCGGGTTACTCTACAAAAAACAGGTACCCAGTCCTCTATCTACTGCATGGAATTGGTGGCGATGAAACTGAGTGGGAGCGGTTCGCCCACCCAAACCTCATGCTTGACAATCTGCTTGCCCAACATAAAGCTGTGCCAATGATTATCGTTATGCCAAACGGCCGCGCTCAAAAGGACGACCGGCCCGTGGGCAACATCTACGCGGCTGCGCCTGCGTTTGCGGCCTTTGAACAAGACCTTCTACAGGATGTAATTCCAACAATACAAGCGAGGTATTCCGTGCATACTAACCGCGCATATAGGGCACTGGCGGGGCTCTCGATGGGTGGTGGACAGTCGTTGGACTTTGGGCTGGCGAATCTTGATCTATTTGCCTGGATTGGAGCGTTCTCACCGGCGCCAAACACGTACCCGCCGGCACAATTAGTGCCGAATCCCAACGCCGTCACAAAAGCACTTAAGCTACTTTGGATCTCCTGCGGCATCAATGATGGCCTGTTCCACATCAGCCAAAGCCTGCATCTCTATCTAAAAGAGCACGGTGTGCCCCACGTCTGGAGTGTTAGCGACCGGACACACGACCCAATTGAGTGGCGCAACAACCTCTACTACTTTCTTCAGCGAGTTTTTCGCTAGCCGAAACCGAAAAGCACAAAGATTACCATCGGGCATTATAGGGAGGTATGAATGAAAACCGGGTTCCTGGTGTTAGCCGCATTGTTGCTTCTTAACGTCGCAGCAATGGCGCAAAATAAGAACTTTTACGTATTCCTCGCATTTGGCCAGTCCAATATGGAGGGTTATCCAGGCGTTGAGGCGCAGGATATGGGCCCAGTCGACCCTCGCTTCCAGATGATGGCCGCTGTGGACTTTCCCGAGATGAATAGGAAAATGGGCAACTGGTATACTGCTGTTCCACCACTCGCCAGGCCAGGCAACGGCATTAACCCGTGCGACTATTTCGGCCGCACACTCGTCGCCCACCTGCCCAAAAACATTCGCGTTGGTATCATCGATGTTGCTGTGGCAGGTTGCAAGATCGAAATGTTCCAGAAGAACCACTACCAGGAGTACGCTGCAACCGCGCCTGGCTGGATGAAGGGGATAATTGCGGTATATGGGGGCGATCCGTACCAGCGATTGGTCGAATTGGCGAAGCTCGCGCAAAAGACTGGTGTTATCAAGGGTATTCTTTTGCATCAGGGCGAGTCCAACACTGGCGACGTAGACTGGCCCCAAAAAGTGAAATCCGTTTATGATGATCTCATTAAGGACCTGCACCTTAACCCCGCGCATGTCCCGCTTCTGGCAGGAGAAGTGGTAAACGCCGACGAGAACGGTGCGTGTGCCAGTATGAATTCTATCATCGACACGCTTCCGCAGACTATTCCCAATTGCTATGTCATCTCATCTGCAGGCTGCCCTTGCCGGCCGGATCATCTTCACTTTACTCCCGCGGGTTACCGCGAATTTGGCACCCGTTACGGGGATAAGATGTTGGCGCTCCTGGGGTACCCCGCACCAACGTCAAAGTAGGTACTGGTGGTCCCCTTACTCACCCGCCTTGTAAGGGGACAATACCCTTTGTTCTGAAAGGTATATGTCAGTGTTGAAGTGGTGGTATCAGTAGGGCTTAGCACCTACATTGGTCTATATGGTTTACGACTTGGTACTCATTAGAGCTGGCATCTTAACACCGCAGGCGCTGCAGCGCTGCATGATGAGCTTACATCAACTCCTCTGTGTCTCCTTCCGTGGTTGGTCACCTATGTGCTGTTACACGAATGCACTGCAACCCGTGCAGCGGCGAGCCGCAGCCTGTAACGGTTGGGCAGATCTATGCCGGACCGTTGCGCGTCGGGCAATGATTATGGGTCCTCGGTGCTGCGGCGCTCCAGCGACCTGAGGGGGCACGACGGGCAAAACGAAACTGCAGTGCTGGTCGCCATGCAGCCGTAAGAACCTTTACCGCTTGGCATTAAGAACTCGCTGGCACGTCGCGGCTGGTGTCGCGCCTGTTTCCTAACCTCTCGATTGTTAACCAAATCTTAAAGATTTGTTAATGCTCTCATGATGGAAGCCGTTTACAATAGGCTGCCAGTAAGCGTAACAAACGCAAAGTGTCAATCCCAATAGCTGCCTGGCAGGAGAGGTTTGCATGGTTCAAAACAGGTTAAGACTTGCCAAGTCTGTTGCAACTGCTACCGGACTACTTTTACTCTGTCTGCGCGCAGCGGCATCCACAACACCGGCTCATATACTACCCACTGGTGAGCGAATATCGCCGACTGGCCGAGAGGTGTCTGTTGGTAGTTTTCCCAGCAACATGGTAGTGTCGCCTAATGCCCGTTTCCTGGTGGTGAGTGATACAGGCTTCCGCGAATACCTGTCGGTTATCAATTGCAGGACCGGAGCTCTGGTGTCTCAAATTGGATTGCATCACGGAGATTGGCACGACAGCCGTAAGCTGAACCTCTACTACGGCCTTGCATTCGCCCCGAAGGCCCTTCCCGGCGGAAGTTACCTGCTGTACGTGTCATATGGCTCAGCAGGCGCGATAGGGGTTTATACGCTAAGCCCGGGCGGACTACTAAGGTTTTCTGGCTCGGTAATATCCCTGTCACATCAAGGCGCCGGGCCCGCACTGTTTCCCTCTGGTATAGCCGTAAGCAGTTCCGGCAAGAGAGTTTACATTGCAAACAACGAAACGACGAACATGCCAGGATTGCCCAGCAGCCTGGCAATTATTCGAACCCGCGGTACGCAGCGCATCACGCTGGTACAAACGCCCGGGTTCGCTTATGCAGTGGCTGCCGTAACTCGGGGTAAGTATGCGGACAAGAAAGTATATGTAAGCAGCGAACGGGATGGGGTTGTTTCAGATGTCTATGTGGGCCGTGATAAACCCGCACACCTGTTGAGAAATATTCGCACTGGCGATCATCCAATCGCTCTGTTGCTAGATCGCACTAACGCGCACCTTTTTGTTGCAAATGCCTCCTCCGATTCTATTAGCCTGATGAGCACCGGCAATGATCACGTAATGCAGAACCTGTCGCTGCGCGGCCCTTCTGGCCTGCCGGGGGTGACACCCACCGGCCTGGCACTCAACAGTAAAGAATCGAGGCTCTATGTCACACTTGCCGACAAAAATGCCGTGGCTGTTGTCGCAATTTCACACTGGCGGCTAAAGCTTATTGGAGAGGTTCCCACGGGATGGTATCCCACGGCGGTGGTTGCAACTGGTGGCAGGCTGTTTATAGCAAATGCGAAGGGGTATCGGGCTAGTAACCCCAATGGGAAACCTTCTGGCCCGTCTGGAAGTTGGCGACGCTATATCGAAAATATCCTAGACGGAACAGTACAGTGGATACCTGCACCAACTAAAGCCGCCCTGCCGACGCTTACCGCCCAGGTTACTGCAAATAATCGTGCGGTAGACGTTAGTCCGCTGCCAAGGACTGGAATAAAGCACGTAATCTACATCATCAAAGAGAACCGGACCTACGATCAGGTACTGGGTGACATTCCGCAGGGAAATGGAGATCCGTCGCTCTGTATCTTCGGGAAGTCCGTGACACCAAATCAACACGCCCTGGCCGAGCGGTTCGTGCTGTTGGACAATTACTATTGCAGCGCCGAGGTATCCACCGACGGTTGGTACTGGTGCACCCAGGGGATGGCCAGTGAATATGTAGAACGCAACGTGCCCTATAACTATAGCGGCAGGGGTAGGTTTTACGACTTTGGCGGGGTTGTGAATGGAATTCCCGTGAGGCGTCAGGGCCTACCGGATGTTACGGAAGCGGCAGGTGGCTATTTATGGGACGCTGCTGCAAGGGCCGGAGTGAGCTATAGAAACTATGGCTTTTTCTTGCAGGCAGGCAACTACAAGGATCCCAAGACCGGTAAGGTAGTTCTTTTAGACAACCATCCTGATGAACCCGGGCTGGTGGGCCATACCGATCTGAATTTCAGGCGACTTACGTTTAATTTCGCTGATAGTGATGCCTGGGCAATAGACGGCTGCAAAGCACCGACACAGCAGGCTGCTTATGGCAGATACCATTCTAATTCCAGAGTAACAGAATGGCTTCGGGAGTTCCGCCAATATGTTAAAAATGGTCATTTACCAGCATTGGAGATGGTAAGGTTCATGCGGGACCACACCATTGGCACAAAACCTGGCTACGCAACTCCACAGGCAATGGTAGCCGATAACGACTATGCAGTGGGGCGCGTAGTGCAGGCCGTTAGCCATAGCCCCTATTGGAGGTCAACGGCGATATTTGTAGTGGAAGACGACGCTCAAAATGGATTTGATCATGTAGACTGCCATAGATCGACTGCTTATGTAATTAGCCCCTATATCGCACCGAATAGCGTAGATCACCACTTTTATACTACCGACTCGATTTTACATACCCTTGAGTCGCTGCTGGGTGTCAAACCGATGTGCCGTTATGACGCCGGTGCTCCACTCATTCACGACTTCCTGTCTCAACCGCTGAATGATGCACCATTCAGTGCTATACTACCGGCAAGGAGCATAGTGACCGCTCTAAATACGCCAAATTCGTATGGTGCCCAGATTAGTTTGCATCTGCATTTTCGACATGCCGATGAGAATAGCCCGCAACTGCTCAATTCCATTCTATGGCACTCAGTAAAGGGTGCTAGTCAACCATTGCCGCCTGTCAATCATCGGTTAACGCGCCAACAGTTGAGGTAGCAAACCCTTCGCTAACGGGCGATAGTCTGCACCCGAAAATGTCATTGTATCGCATGTTGAATGGATGAGGTACCCGCCCAGCGACACTTTGCTTCACGCTTCCGTTCAGGCATGACAGTTGCCTTTCAAGGATTGGCCTAAGGCGAAAGGGAATCCCAGGGTGGGCGACATACGGCGCCATGGACCAATTGCTCGTACCTTAAGGAGCGCCTCTCTCCATGGTGGGGTTAGTAAATAGAATGACGACAAACACTATTTATTGGTGCGCAATGCTCCTTTGCAGCTTAAAGAGCTGAATTGTTTCGAGCGTGGTATGGCACATGCGAGGCGCACAAGAGTGTTGCAAATTGGCTAATTCTCCCGCAACGCCATAATGGAGACAGTTGTAACGACCGATTGACGAGGATATGGCAATTGAGTAACTTACCAAATACATCGCACTGGCGAAGTTTGAAGGAATCTGCTCGGCAAACTCTCGAGAAACTGCAGAAGGAAATGCAGGATTACTTCGATGAGCGATCCGACAAGTGGCAGGAAAGCGATAAAGGTTTCGACTTTGAGGAGACCCTAGATGAGCTCGCTTCCGTAATCTCTGACCTAGAATTGATCGATATCTGAAGGCGTAAGAATGGCACCGGATGAGGTGCCGTAAGATAGCTCGATGGAACCCCTCGCCCCAGGACGGTGTCCAGTAACGGAGGGGTTCCGTATCAGCCTACATTATGCGCACGGTCTGTAGTAAGCCGGCTTGTTCGCTGTTGGCAGCATTAATAGCCGCTTCGCTTGCCATCGCGCCAAACCGAGCTGAGGGGAGAACGGTCTGCAGTGCCGCACCAAATGCCCGAATGTCGTTTCGGGTGGTGGCCATCAGCTCCTCGCGTGACTGTTGTCTCCAGTCGTCCGTGATGCCCGCAAGGTGATGAACAAGAGCCGAAAATCCACGCCCGTCCGGGAGTTGATAGGCGTCCATTGTGCCAATGCTGCCTACAATGGTGCGCTCAAGCTCCTCATCACTAATCTCAAGCGACTCAAGGTATCCGGCGGCGTTGCGGAAGTTATCGAGAGTCCGAATGAGATTTGGATCACGATAGGAGGTAAAGGCCATGATTCCCGTGAGGCGGCTGATGGATGCGCCGGCACCATAGGCACCACCCTCCTGGCGAACCCGTTCCCAAAGCCACGTTGTGCCAAGGAGCTTTTGAATTGCTATAGCGGTACCGGTTGGTACAACACCTGCCCCTGCAAGATCCACTGCAAGCCCCACATGGTTTACCTGCCCAGGTATGGTGAACCCAGCATTCACCCAATCGAGTGCCAGCGGCCACTTCTCATCTGGTATATCTCCCTTATTCAGCTGCTCAAGCAACTGTGGCAGCTGCCCATGAGCTGCTTCCAGTGTGGTAGAGTCGGCAGTGAGGTTTATGATGAGCTTGCTGCTTCGAACGATGATATCAAGCATAGAGCGCAGATCCGAGAGTATCGCTGGCCATTCAGAGGCGATGCGCGATGCAAGTTTGCGCAAAAACAGCAGGTACTCTATGCCGCCTGTGGTCTCGCTAAACCATCCCTCCTGGTTGAAACTTGCCTGCAGCCTGCTGGCTATAAAACTGCGGCCGGCCGGAGCAAGCGCGGCTTCAAGCCTTGCCTTTTCCTCTTGAACCATCTGTTCAAATCGTTGACGGTTGTCAAGGTTAACTTCCAGAATGGCCTCGCGGATGATAGCGAAGAGGTCTGGAATATGTGCTGCGGTGGCTTTGCCAGTTACAATGAGGCGTGCAGCGGGCTCAGGGCTGTTTTTCACGGCTGTAGCCATAGATGAAGCACCAACGCCTCCAGTTTTACAGCCTATCCAACGCGTAAAGTCTGTGGCATCGTGGCTTAACGTTCCTAATTCAGTAAGTGAACGACTAAAAAGGTGTAGGTAGGGCACTAGCCGGGCAGGAAGCCCGCGTAGGTTGAACGCCAGTTGCGCATACAGGATGCCATTGGAGAATAGATCATGGCTGAGAACCCGAGTCTCTCGAAGACTAGATAGCGTTGTAGGCGTCTTCTTCACTTCACGCGGTAAATCGGAAAGGTGGAGTGTGGGCAAGCTAGCCTGGGCTTCTGCGGAGTCGGGAGTGTGCTGCATCTGCTGGAGCCGTTCAAATTCTGAATGGATGTTTGAAAGCTCTGTTTCGGTTAGCGATGCACGTATCTCTTCGAGCCGCTTCTGCTCTGCGGCAGACCAAACCTGATCAAGTGCCGAATCTGGCAGGATGGTTGCAGTGATGCGGTGCTGGTTTTGAATGAGGTGCAAGCTAATAAGGGATTTAAGGTGAGCATTGACGTCATTGACACCAAAGACCTTTTCACGCAGCCTGTCCATCGGTTTCTGGAAGGCCACCGGACCCAGAGGATCCCCGTCATACGTCCACGTAGTAAGCGATCGAACCATGAGGGCCAACCCACGGGGAAAAGAGCCGGTATTGTTCTCGCGCATCTGAAATTCGAGTGTGTTAAAGGCGGCCTCAACCGCACTTTCTGGCACACCCTCCTCGACAATTGTTTCAAGTGTCGAAAGTATTAGCTTCTCGACGGCTTGAGTATTATCTGCCGCAACCCCCTTCAGTCCCACGCTAAAGGTCATCTGGCGCATAACGGCGGAGAGGCCCGATGGTGTAAGATCCTCGCCCAGCCCGGAGTCGAGCAGCGCTTTGCGAAGTGGTGACACAGGAGTACCCAGAAGCACCTCCTCCAGCAGGTTGAGGCTATAGTTCGCGTCAATATCGCTTGACTGGGGAAGCAGCCAGTTTACCGATACCTGTGCCTGCGACTCGGTTTCCTGGCCTGCCGGGTAGCTGCCCGTTACCGTGCGCGGTGCAGGGTTAGCAGGCTGCAAGTCGACTAACGGCGGCCGGTCAATCTTGTCAAAGTCCTTGAAGTAACTGTTCAAGCGTTCAAGTCGAGCATCTTCGGGATCATCACCGTACACCACGGTCATGCTGTTTGAGGGGTGATAGTGCGTGCGATGAAATTCTACAAATGCTTCATAGGTTAGGTTAGGTATCACTGCCGGGTTGCCGCCGGAGTCGTGTCTGTACCCGTTGTCGGGAAACAGCGCCTCTCTAACCAGGTTATCCAGGTTGTCGTCTGGAGAGGCATAGGCGCCTTTCATTTCATTAAATACGACCCCGCGGTATACCAGTTTGCCGTCCTTTGGGTCTACCTCTAGGTGCCAGCCCTCCTGCTGAAAGATTTCGCGTTGAAGCCGCGGGTAAAACACCGTATCCAGATAGACATCCATCAAGTTGTAGAAATCTTGCAGATTTTGGCTTGCTACAGGGTAGCAGGTTCTATCTGGGTAAGTAAATGCATTCAGAAAGGTTTGAAGCGAGCCCCGCAGCAGGTCAACAAACGGCTCTTTTAGCGGATACTTACGCGAACCACACAGCACAGAGTGCTCCAGAATGTGTGCTACACCCGTGGAATTGGATACCGGCGTGCGGAAGGAGATGCCAAAGCATTTGTTTTCGTCGTCGTTAACGAGGGACAGAACCTCAGCCCCGGTCTTCTCGTGCACGTAAAAATGGCCTACGGTGTTGATTTCGGGAAGTTCTTCGGTGCGAACAAGCCGGAATCCGTGAGAAAGAGTCATGATGTTCTCGCAGTCTGTAGTTTTTGCTCTCAATATTATACGCATGGAGCCGCGAAGTATGTGTGCGACCCCCCGGAAGCCGTAATGTCGGCCTATTTATGCAACTGCACGCATTTAGTTGTGCGCAGAAGCAGAATTCTAAGATGTCGTTCTGACAATTTGTTGGTGATTCTCGTGAAACTGGCTATATTTACGTTGACAAAACAGAAGTGCTGTGATATCATGGGGTTGTTGCTCAAGTATTTGTGCAAACTGCTAGAGCAAAGTTAATCAAAATGAGACGACATAACAACGCATCCAACCGATCTACGTTAAGCGCAGTGGCCCAAAAGGCCGGCGTGTCGGTGAGCACTGCTTCCCTCGTGCTCACAGGGAAGGCCCGTGAGCGTCGAATTTCTGAAGAGGTGCATTTGCGGGTAGAGGCTGCAGCAAGAGAACTAGACTACTCACCAAACCTGTTAGTTCGCTCTATGCAACGCGGTTCTACAAACGTCATAGCGTTCTTTAACACCTTTAGATACAGGCAGAGTGACGATCTGTACATGGATCGCCTCTCGACAGCCATTGAGAACGCTGCAGGCAAGCGGGGATATGATATCCTTGTGCACTGTAACTTCAACCGCGGCCCTGAAGAGACCTACCGGGCCATTAACGGTGGCCGTGCGGACGGACTGTTGATGTTCGCTCCGTTACATGATGACCCGCTGGTTCCCCTGCTAGAGGGTTCAAGGTTACCGATTGTGCTGGTTAACGGCAGGCGAAACAGTCTGAACCTTTCCACCGTTAAGGATGATATGAGTCTGGGGATGTCCATTGTCGCACAAAAGTTGCTGGACGGCGGCCACAGGAGGATTGGCATTCTTTGTGATGCCAGTGGAGAGAGCCGCGACGCCGAGGGGCGATCTGCGCTTCTTCGGCAGCTGCTTGCGGACGGTGGAATAGAGGTGCCGGATGGGCTCTGCCTGCCTGTGAGGGATCATGACAGGGCGACGACTGCTGCAGCTATTGACCATATGATTGCGCACAGTAAGCCGCCTACTGCAATATTCTGCTGGCACGATCTTGTTGGGTATCAGGCGCTGGAGTATTGCGAGCACGCAGGGATTGCTGTGCCCGACAGGCTGGCCGTGATGGGGTACGACGGTATGCATTGGCCGTTTGATACACGTCACAGGCTGTCATCCGTAAAGGTGGACCTGGACGATCTTGCAACTGCCTCTGTAGATCTTCTGGATGAGATGATCCGGAATTCTGACCAGGGTGTTTGTCACCGGCTTATTCCGGTGGAGTACTACCCTGGAACGACGCTAAATGTGTGATACATACGATACCGTAAGAGTGCGGCTGCCGCACTCGCAGGAGAGATTAATAATGAGAGCTTCTGGCCGAACTGGCTCAACCAATGGCTTTACACTGATTGAGTTGTTGGTAGTAATCGCAATTATCGCTATACTTGCCGCAATTCTTTTCCCCGTTTTCGCTCAGGCCCGTGAAAAGGCACGCGCAATTACCTGTATCTCCAACGAGAATCAGATTATGTTGGGCGAGCTGATGTACACCCAGGACTACGATGAGGTACACAGTTGGACCT
>JAJYCW010000103.1 GCA_021777995.1 bacterium | reverse complement strand
ACTGGTCATACACAAGAATTCTGCCTCCGGTTTTAGTCACCGTATAAGCGACTTCACCCGTTGCGCCGAACAGGTTGTTTTTCTCTACAGCAAGGTTCTCGTCGCGAGGAAGCAGGCGGCTTAACATCTGACCCGCGACAAGCGTGCCAACGGTACCGGCAGCCGCTGCACAAGTAATTGACAGCACAATTGAGTGTGGAACACCGCCTTGCGATCCCGGCTGGGATTGATTTGCCAGCAATCCGCCCACTCCCCATGCAACAAAAAAACTCTCAACAAGCACTATGGCGGGAACCTCATCAAAGCCTAGTATATGTGCCAGGGATGGAGGCGTAGGAGCGTTGTCGGTCTTACCTCGCGCGCCTTGCGTCCTTGTGCTTGTGCCGGCATGGTGACCGTGGCTGGTGTGGTGAGCCGCACCTGCGGCCGCGCGGTGGGCACCTCCGCCGGCGGCGTGGTGACTAGCGGCATGTGCAATATGGCCGCTGCCGTGACGGGGTCGCATTGCCGTAAGCGCCAGCAGGAGCGACGCAACGCCGAACGGAACCAGGAATATAATGGTCTGCCATTGCAGAAGTGAAGCCAGCACCTGGGGTTCCTCCTCAGTGTATGGTGCGCGTCAACCCCCAATGATTCAAATGCAACAACCACTTATAACAATAACGCCAGTTAGTATGTAGACGGAAATATTATAACGCAGGTTGCGTAAGTTTTGGGCACAGTAATTACACGCTAGGAAGTCGCTACGGCTGTTGGCTGGGCTAGAGTTGTGGCCAAAAAAGGGCCAAAGGCTCGACCTCTGGTTTACGGAACCGGTGGTCAACCGTTTTCAGGTAGTCCTCCAGTTCGTTTTGGGCACGACTCAGCAGCGTGCTCGGCTCTGCTTGTGGAGCAACGGGCGGAGACGTTGACGCATTTGTTGGGTGCCGCGGGAGGGTCACTACATTAAGCTGCTTTAGCAGCTCCCAATCCGCAAGCACCGTGGCAGTGGTTCCGTCACTCGAAATTGAAACGGCAAATACGAGTGGTTTTGTGTCCACGGAGGTAACACGATCCCGCACTTTATAGGCGACTAACGGCTGCGGCAGACCGGCCTGCACAACCGTAACGCAGCAATCGCTCTCTCGGGCAGCTCGAAGCGCTGCGTCCATAACAACGTGGCCCACACCGAGCACTTTAGATACAGCGATATCTGCAGATCCTTGCCTAGTAAATGTAAGCTCCTTATATTCCGGCCGTAGCCTCGCACATCGCCTCCACGAATCTGGAGTGATAAAGCTCCACGTACCGTCGGACGCACGATTTTTATGGGAGCCGATTGCGAGGGCGTTCTCGAAGAACCTCTGCAGGTCTGGTATATCCGTGCGCGGAAGAAGGCTCGATGCTTCGCCGAAATTGAACCGCTGCGCATTGCCCAACATTGCTTGAACAGCGTGGTACACGTCCTGATTACCGAGGCTCGCGGAGTTTGCATCAAACCACTCGGTCAGTTTTTGCCGTTCAACAGCCACAGCGCCTGCGAAAAGATGGTCAAACAGGCCCGGAGTTGCGAGACCGAGTACTATCTCGCGAAGATCCTCGGGATCGTCCATACCTGGGCTCAGTGACCGTGTGATGAGAAGCAGCTTCTCATTCAGCTTCTCCCATATGCGCGACTCAACCGTGTCCGGGTTAAGCAGCATATGAACGTTGACCTTATGCTTCTGCCCGTATCGGTTGAGACGACCGACGCGTTGGTGCAGCCGCATCGGATTCCAGGGTAGGTCAACATGGATAAGGGTGTGACAACGTTCCTGTAGGTCAATGCCCTCCCCTGCCGCCTCCGTGGAAACCAGAAAGCGAACGGTACCTTCATTGAACAGGCGTGCTGCAACTGCACGGTCGACGGCCAGGCGCTTTTTGTCACCGTTGGGGTAGGTCACCTGGGGCAGTGCGTTATCGCCGTTGATGAAGGTTACAGTGTCCGGGCCGAATGTTTCGATAATCGCGGAAACGACCATCGCCTGGGTGACCTTAAACTCTGTAAACAGCAGCACGTTCGTTTCGGTAGGGAATGTACGAAGTAAACTGATGAGAGCTGTTAACTTGCTCTCAATCCCCACCTGCGCCCCTGCATGAATGAGTGCTTCCAGAGCGGCGACCTCATTCTCCACCAGTCGAGTATTAACGGCCTGTTCGGTCAACAAAACCGAATTTGTTGGCGACTCATCGCTTTCGGTGTCATTCGCGGCGGCTTCAAAGGTCCTGCTTAACGCTGGTCGCCTGCCGTTGCCGTCTTTTTGTCCAAGTACCCTCTTTAGGCGGTTATTCAGCGCGCTGCACACCGCGGCAATAGAGCTGCTGGCAATTTTCTGCATTGCTATGAGTACCAGCATCACTGCTCTGCGCTGGCCTAACGAGAGGTTCTGGGCATATGCCCTCCCAGAAATGATGAACTCTGTCAGCATTTCATAAAACTCTTCTTCAGCCGTACTGTATGCGTAATGATGGGTAATTACGTTAGGGTGAGAGAACAGTTGGTTACCAGAAATGTCGGTTACGCTTCCTTTGTTGTTTCGGATCATGACTTTCGGAATGTGAGGAATCATGTCATTGAGTGCTACACCCGGAACGAAAAGATCTGGCCGCAGAAGGTTCAACAATGAGACGAATCCAAAATGTTTGCCGCGGTGCGGTGTTCCCGTAAAAAAGATCATTGAGTTTACGAGATCATTGTCTCGCAGATCTTGGATGAGACGGTAAGCGAGGGTGTACCCGCTCTGGTCGTCGGCGTTCAGGTGGTGTGCCTCATCCACAAGCACAAGGTCCCATTTGTCTGCGTCCTGTAATCGTTCACGTCGATCCTTGTGATCGGCGCGAAGCGTTTGGAGTGACGCAATTACCAGCCGGTTAATCTTCCAGTAGTTCGTACCAGGGCGATCCGCTTCCGAGCTATAGATGACGAAATTGAGGCCGAACATCGTGTGCATACGCTGCTGCCACTGCATCACAAGCGATGCTGGGCACACGATCAGCACACGGCGAATTGTATGGCGCCCCATCAGGGCCGTAAGGATTAGACCCGCTTCCACTGTTTTGCCCAATCCCACATCATCCGCTACCAGCCAGAATGTGGGCCAATCGGCTGCAACCTGCCGGCAAACCCACAACTGATGAGGAAGTACATCTACGAGGGCGGGTGAGTATACGCCCCATGTGTTGTTAACCGAAAGTATTGCCTCGGCCTGGGTACGGAGCACCGTTGGCCACACCGGGTCCCACTCCTGGCTCGCGGCACGAGTCGCAAGTGGAACAACGGGCTTAAGGTCTTCTTTCAGCAGCTCTTGAATTCCAGAATCAAACCTGACCACCACCGTGCTGTCTCTGTCGAGCAGCACGGTGCCTCTTCCATGGGTGTGGTGGATCACCGCTTGATCCTGTTGGAATTGTGGGTTAGTCATCGTCATCGTCATTGAAGCCGTCATTGTCGATATTCTGAAGTCTAACCTGGGAACAGGCTTCGGGATTATTTGCAAGCACCTGGAACGGAATATCAAACGAACCATCGAACGTAGCCTTTTCTGCGCCAAGCTTATCACAAAGCTGTTCGTAAATATCCTTGGACTGGTCCAGGCGTGTATCTGTGGAATTTACCTCCACTCCACATTGCTCCAGGATGTTGAGCACCCTCTTATTCGGCACGAAACAGTACGGGTACACCATTTTGTTGCGTATTGCCCCCATGCGTGATAGTTCACGAAGTAGAAAGCATGCGCCGATGCCGAGCACCGGTGACAGCGGCGGAGCGTCGGAGTCGCCGGGCCGGTTACCAGGATTTGTACGTGGATTCAGGAAATGAAGGGGATGGAACTCGTCGGTCTTACTGTGCCCGTTTATGCCAAGGATTGAATAGGCATATTCATCGATCCACGTCGCCACTATCGAGGTGGTTACGTAATAGGGAATGAGGTTCAAGTATTTGATCTCGCTTATCTGGCTGTTCAAGTAGCCAACGATATTCTCGAATACAGGCTCCATGTCTGTGGTGGTTCCATTGGCGCGTTGCAGCCAATTTAACCAGCCGTTGTCGCGTATCTGCGTGAGAAACCCTGAAAGGGCCCCAGGTTTGGTACGTCCCACCGACTCAAGTGCGCTTCGGAGTAGCAATACCAACCATGCCGTGCGTTCGCGCGGTGTATGTCCATATTCGCTGCTGATTGGCGCTAACAGCTGTTCGTCTGGGTAAAGTTTGTCGACGTAATCCGAGCGGTGTTTCCGGCCATCTCTTTGCCACCAGTCGTAGATCTTAGACAGATCGTTGGTGGTAGCGGTCCGATGCGGTTCTGGTTTGCTGCTTGTTGAAGGTGCCTCGTTGGTGCGTTTGCCAAGCTTAGCGAGTATCTCATCGTGGCGATCCTCGGCGATGTCTAAGCGATTCAATTCATCGCTGTTTACGTCGCCTAGCCATGTGCTTTGACCATTGCTGACGAGGTGCATTTTGGTGCTGAGGTCACCCTCAACAGTGTAGACGAGAAATGCTCGTCGCTGCTGATCACCTGTCGCCACAGTACCCCATCGAATGACTTCGGCAACCTCGAACTGGAATGTGCCTCTTGATTCGCGAAACAGGAAAGTGCCTTCTTTATCGTAATCGTCTGATAGCAGGTTGTCACTGGGGGCGAAAGCTGCAAGCAGTTTTTCCTCGCCGCCTGAATCCTCTTGCTTTCCGGTGTCATTACCCATGAAATGTGTTGTGCTTAATAGCTTGTGAGCAGCCTGATAGCTGCCACCTTTGTTGCGAAATTCTAGCGTCTTTAGCCACTTCCTAATTGCTTCGAACTCTTCATTTGTGGTGTCAGGCAAGTGAGGTTCAACGATCCCGTATATCTGCGCCGCTGACCGTTCATCGCAGTGAGTTGTGAACGCCAGGGTGAGCGCTGTCAACAATGTGATATCTGGCGGTTTGTTAGGATGATCGTGGAGGCACGCAAGTCTCTCGTACGTGGATTTCTTAATGAGCGAACCTGGCGGAAATGCATTGGTGAAAGCTGGGAGCCGTGAAATGTCGTTGAACGTGTTGACATCAGTCAGCAGGCCGGATGCAAGACCTTTCACGTCACGAAACCTTATTGTGCGGCGGTATTCCGCTGGCAGTTCGGTCGGCAAAACGCACTGTTCCAGCCAAAGCTTGCCCAAACCGTTGTTGCCTAAGATTTCGCCTAGCGCTCCGGATGTGTCGGCTATTGTATGGGCGTCGCAATAAACCTGAAACAAACTAGCCCAGAAATCATAAGCAGATAGGTCCTCCCGCAGGTCAATACGGCAGCGCACAGAGTGCCAATCGCGCTCCACGGCGTTCGTTAGGCTCGCAAGCGCTTTAACCGCGCCAGCGCCGATATCTCGAGCCATTTGCGTATTCTGGTCGCCGGTCGCGAGCTGTCCACGGCCAATGTCAATCTGAAACGGCGCGTTTACAGCAAACCCTGCGCCTTTATGGGCACCGCGAACCGGCGCGGTCACCCAGAATGTAGGTACCTCCTTGGATAATGGTTCAAAGCCATGTGTGGAAATGCTCAATACTACCGCACTTCCGGGGATTGAATCGCAGTTTATCCGTAGCACAATAGACTTCGGTTCGCCCGGTACTGTTACGTCTGCGATGTCGATGCCCGGGCCTAACTGTTGCGGGCGCACTGCCCATTCATACGTTTCCGCACCCTTTTGGGTGGAGATGTTTATTCTGCGAATTTCGCGAGCGAAGCCAGGCAGTATGCGTGCAGATTCCCTAAACTCCTCCAGTAGCTCGTCACTGCTCACACCGTCGATAAGAGGTGCTTCGATTACGGTTGTGGTACGGTTTCTAAATGCTCCAATACCCTCAGCCAGTTCACGTAATCGACCCGCATTTTCACTGTCAAGCAGCTTAGGGTACGCCCCGCCTACTATTTTGAAGGAGAGATCGCCACTGAGAACGTGGGGTTCATCCGAGGCGATAAATATGCTCTTGAAACCGAGCCCGAACTTTCCTGTGACTGCTCCTTCCTGTCGGTTCTTATCCGATGTGGATAAAACGAGCATTTTGCTTAAATCCTGGTCGTAGCCAAGCCTTATGCACGCCTCCCGTGTCTTGGCGGTACCAAAGAAGGTGTTAATCGGTCGCCCGGCGTGAAACCAGCGGACGGCTCGTTCATCCATTTGCACCTCGAAGTGCTTACAAACGTCGTCATCATTGAGTTCGCGCATTTCTGCCAATGCATCGTCCGCATTCTGGAAAATCTCGAATGGTATCGACGTAGGTTTGTATTGCGCTTGTTGGATCTTTTCACGAACGGCGAGAAGAATCTCATTACAGAAGTTATTGTCTCCTTCAAAGAGATCATGTAGCTCTCTTGTTAGCTGTTCAAACCTCGGTGTGTGTTCCGTAACCAACGAGAGAAACGCGGCATGTTCGCCGTTATCACTACCCGACTGTTCAACGCGGTCTATTGCAAGTTGCTGCTCAATTTCACGCCATTTACTACAGAGGTCTACCATTCGTGAGTCGTTGGCTAATGCGAGTTGCTTGCCGTAGAAGAACGCGTTGTGAAGAATCACATGCTGTGCTACGCGCACGTCCACCTGATTTGTATCACTGACAAGGCGCCATAGTTCTTCCACTTTGCATTGGGGGCGACAGTATACGGATTCAAGGACCACCTTCACGGCGTCCTCCAAAAGGCGCTGAGCGCCTTCCTTGGACTCTATTTGCACACTGACTAGCTGTAGCTGGGCGATCCTGGTGGCGCCTTCTACGGTTCGTCGGATTCGTTTATCCAGGAAAATACTGGTTGGGTTTTGAGTTGTGTCCACCTGAATAGGTTCACCAAGAAGGTTCAACACCGTAATTCTGGATCCCTGATTCCAGGTTATTGCAATTTTCACTCTCTGCCGTGCCATGCTTTCGTGGATATCCTCTCCAGCGCCAGTCGCACGGCTCTCCCTGTCTGCGATCCATCCATGTAATCGGTCGCGGACCGATCGTACCGGCGAAAAGGCCCCTAGGTGACTATCCGCAAGCTTAACAATATCAGGGTCATCGCCCAAAAGCGCAAGAAAGACGCCAATGAGTTCGCGCTTTACTTTGCCTTCCCATTCGGCAAAGTATTTCCTAAGCAGATCCGCAGGATTCCCACTTTGTGAGGCACTACCGCCCTCATACTGACTGTCTGGCGCACCTATGGCAGTTTCATCCTGCGGTATTATAGGGCTTACAATTCGCTGTTGCTCCTCATCAATCTTCCATTCGTCGCCAGCCTGCGGAAATCGGTCTGCACAAAGCTCCGAGCAGGATCGCCACTCACCCTTGCGGTTAAGAAGCTGAACGTCCTCCAAAAGCTTAACTGGTGCTTTCTCATTTATACATTCTTGCAGCAACTGGTTGGCCAACCACTTAGTTGGTTGGTCTGGCGCGGTGCTCTCACGTTGCAGGCATTTAATAGCCGGCGTCAGCTGCTCGACGTTGGTTCGGCTACTTATTGCACCTTCAATGTCGTCGAAATACTCTTTATATTCATCGATTTCGAGGATCGATTTTAATAGAGTCAATCCTAGCATGGGAGGATTGATCGACCTAATGTAGTGCCTCAAGCTGTTATCGTTGCCAGCATTTGGTCTGTCGTAATCTTCCGTGACGTTATCGACCGCCTCACCTTCATGCGACCCGCGCGGCCAACGGCCCACATGGTACCGGTCGGCAGCCGATGAGACCGCTTCGCATAGTAACGCAAACGATGAGGGCGTGTTGGCGAAGAGTAATTCTTGTACGTCCCGGAAGGATTGGTGGTGTCGAACATCGTGTGCCAACTCGCCAGGCTCGTGTACGTTAATGTTCGCCCAACTTGCGTTTGCCACAATATCACTTACGATATCGTGGATGTGTACGAGATTTACTATCCTCTCTGGGGCGGTAGGTGGCGCGTCCGTAGTTAATGGCAACCAGCAGACAGATTTAAGTTTGCCAATGGTTGAGTTGTTTGTACTGTTCTGGTAGGCCCTGGCTGCACTAATGAATTCCTCACCTAGTGCAGTGATCGTATCCAGTATCTCACGATAGAACCTTCCTGGATTTGGCTGTTCCATTGCGACTTGAATGGTAGTCCAATGGGTGAACTGTCGAATCCTATGTGCGTCATAGGTCTTCTCTAACTTATCACCGGGGTTTAACAGTGTGACGAGGCTGGCAATGCGTTGGGGTACAGCAAACCCAGTAGTACGGGTTAGGAATGCTTTCTCAGCATTTTGAATGGATACCAGGGAACCATCGAGCGATTTGTGATATGGCAACCGATACCATGTCGCACGCGCAGACGATTCCTCTGTAAAAAGCTTCTTTAAGAGGATTGTTCGCTCGTCCTCGTTTAGCGTCAGCGACTGAAGAGAATCGACGTTTCCGCATATTTCACGTTCTAGTTGCGCCGTATCCATTTTGCCTATGCGGAGTTCGTCCTTCTGGTCACCACTGAGCGATTTCAAAACGGTGTCGCTCACGACGCGCCAGGCTTGATCCTTTTGATGCAGTATGTGGATCATGACCTTGGAAAATACCTTGCTCTCATCCTCTCTTTCACCTGTCACGTCGAACAGCGGGTCGACACCAGTATCCTCTTTGCTGCCATGCAAAAGGTATCGTATTGCATGTGTGTAACCCCGCCACTCATCGCCCTTGAGCAGGCTTTTGAGCAAGGGTAGTCTGTTGTCAAGGCTGTTCAGATCTGGCTGACTGCTTAGGAAATTGAAAACAAAGTCTTCATTACAACGCGGAACCTTATCCAGGCGAAGCTTTGCAAGAGCATCATCCACGTTGTTTGGTACGATGGCACAGTGCAATCTGGGAACAGCTTCGATTAACGCCTTTAGAAGTTCTACTTCTTGAAATATTGGGCTCTTAATTAATCGGTTCATGCTCAAACTGGCCCTGACATCAGAGAGGCTAAACATTTCTCGACGATTGTTGATTTTGACTGGAAAGCACTTCGCCTGCCAGCAAGGGCGGCTGAGAGCCGCTGCGTGGAGACCGCCGTTGAATAGCGAGTCATTGACAAACCCGCCTAATAGCCAGTGGCCCCGATCACTTAGGTTTCGGCTTGCCGACCAGGCGAGCAACAGGTTGGCTTCCTCATCCGTTAATTGGATGTTCGTCGTGTTTGCCGTGGGAATGGCGACTCGGGGTTTAAGGTTGTCGGCCAAGGACCGGAAGTTGGCGCCAAGGCTGTCTGCAACCTCCTCAGGAATACCTAGCTTCTGCTCCGGACTGAGAAGTTCTGCTAGCATGTTTAGTTGCGTTTGTTGATCCTTAAAATCAATCTGGGCTAAAACAGCCCGCATATACGACGCAAGCGCACGTTTGGTCGATTCATCCAAGGGCTGATATGCGGTAAGCATGGTTCCCAACAATGTGAGACCGTCGCCTTCAATTACATATTTGCGACCGCTCTCTTCCTTCCATTTCTCCTGCATGGATGCTATCAGCCGTGGAAACTCTGGTAACAGAGACGCTGGTGTGTCTCCGGTAAGCCGTGGATAGCCCTGTTGTACCATTAATTTGCTGGTTGCCACGTCCGCTAAAGCGGGCATCAAAGTAAATGCAGCCAGGCGATCGGATGGTTTAGGCACCTCATAAAAGTGTTCTGTTCGTGAAATCAGCCGCCAATGGACGGTAACACCGTCTGGCTGTAGAACAGGTAGCCACGACCACGTGTTGCAAACGTACTTTATATCGTCCCTAAATTGTTTATTGATCTGTTCGACGATACATGCGACCTCATCGCCTGTGAGCCCGAGTACGCGGTAGGCGTTATCTAGTGCCTGAAGTAGAAGCGGAAATTGCAGACGTTGTCGAAGCTGTTAATTCCAGTTATATTCGATGAGGTTCCGACCGGATTCTGGCTTCGTGACAAGAGCATTGCGTCCGGAGTCGGTGAAGAAGTACCCGTGCATCATCAGCGTAAGGGCAGCGGGCCACACCATGTTATGCTTAACATTCAACGGTAAAAACACGGCATCCGTAATGCTCAGTCCTGGTTTGACCTCCGAGCAATCGGTGAATTTACCGAAAACGATGGCAACGTGCTGACCTGGTTTATCCTTGGTTGCGCCTGATTCTAGGTTTTTGCCGCCGCTAGGACGTTCTGACCATTTGCGATCCCGTTTTAGCTCCGTGAGCTCGGGCAGGTTAGCGAGTTCTTCTGTCGCATGCCAACGGTAGGTCCAACTGGGTTCACCTTGTTTCGAAAATACTACCGTACCGCCAAATTCTGATTGGCCAACTTTTGGTTTGGGACTTCGATATACTGTGCGACCCTCGGAATTCGGCTCCCGGACGAGTGAGAACTGACTGGTTATTTCACCGCTTCGTAACACCTGTTTTACATCTACAACCGATATTTCCTTCAACATCGGCATTATTGCTGCAATTTGGCGGGCATTTGTAACTGTACAAATCTCATCCGCCGGAGGACAGTTGTCCGAGATGGGCGGCGTCGATCCGTGAAGTTCAGGCGTTCGGAGCGGTATCCAGAGGCAAAACCACTGAGCCAATTCCGGCGTCACGCTGGCGATCACTTTGGAAATCTGGGCGACCACCGTCGGATTATCACAGTCACGCCAATCCTCGTGATAGTCCGAGGGTTCCCACGGATTGTAAATGGGGTCGTAGTCATTCGTACTCATCGCCTCCTGGTTTTGGGAACCCAGGAAAAAGAAAGCTTCACATAAATGAAATACACTCTTGAGTCCGTGTCCGAATCTTCCCACGGCTTCCTTGTTATCTCCCTTTGTACTATCGCCTATAGTAGGGATCCCTTTATAATCCTCGTGGGAAT
Organism: bacterium; assembly: GCA_021777995.1. Taxonomy (GTDB): domain Bacteria; phylum Armatimonadota; class Chthonomonadetes; order Chthonomonadales; family Chthonomonadaceae; genus JAJZFK01. The sequence continues at coordinate 5,159 of JAJYCW010000103.1, read as the reverse complement.
ATGTACCATCGTTTATTACCAGTAGAGCCGGAAATTTGAGGAGAGGGTGCGCTGGTTCCTCTATACCTGGATGGCTGCAGATCACGATTGACCTCGCCTTCGAATCATCCGCGTTCTGTATCAATTCCTTTAAAACGCTGGAGGGCAAATACTGTTCCTTAAGCAGAATCCGCAGTCCATTAATATCAGCTGATGCTGTGTGTATCGTGCCCGACATGCTTGGGGGGCTCCTTGTATAGTGCTAAATGGTCGGTTAGATAAGGGAGCTAGGCTTTGAGGTGTATGGTCATTTCACCTACGTTGCAACTATTCGTGGCTAGCGGGCATATATCCTTCACGGTACAGTTACCTGTTCGCGGGCTAATGCATCGTTTGCAGGAGAGTGTAGTAGACTGATAGCATCACGTGTGGGGAGCACACATCCATGGCGGGTTTAGGATTGCAGCAGAGCCCTTTGCTTTATGGGGCGGGTACACGGGAACGTATTGTCGCCGTGGAAGCAGCGGCCGATGGCACGTTAGAGGTCTTTCAGCGAGAAGGCAACATCGTGCATCGTACTGTAGAACGCTGGCGTCCGTGGTTGGCTGCTTCAGAATTTGACGACCGGCTGCTGCCCGGTGCGGCATGCACGGTTATGAAGGGTAGGGGCGCCTGCAACCTGCTTGAGTTTGACACGCTTGCCCAGTGGAACAATGCGAAGTCTGTGCTTCGTGACCATAACGTGGCGTTCGTGGCACCTGGAAGTGCCGTTCGAATGGCCCTAATGCGTACGGGTGATACACTGTTTAAAGGCATGTTGTTCAGCAACCTGGTGAGGATGCAGTTTGACCTGGAGACCACGGGGCTGGATGCCTTGCTGCCCGATGCACGGATACTGCTAATTGCCGTGGCGGATAGTACGGGCTATATCGAGATCATCGAAGGAGATGAGCACCGCATCATCGTGCGCTTTGCCGAACTGGTGCAGCAACGAGATCCGGATGTTCTCGAGGGCCATAACCTCTTTGGTTTTGACCTACCATACCTACTTGGTCGAGCAAAGCAACTGGGGGTAGGGCTCACCCTGGGCAGAAATGGTTCCGAGCCTCGCGTCGAGCGGCAGCGAAACTACGCAATTGGGGGATTTTCTCGACCGTTTACGCCGATCACCATTTATGGACGGCACGTGCTGGATACGTACCTCATCGTACAGCGCTTCGATTGGGCTCGTGGTGCGCTTTCACGATATGGACTTAAGGAGTGTGCTCGTGTTTTTGGGTTTGCCGAGGAAGACCGTGTGGAGCTTCCTCGTGACCGGATGCAGGAGCTTTTTTTAAGCCAACATGACACGGTGTTAAAGTATGCCACCCAGGATGTCATCGAAACACAGAAACTTGCGAATCTGGTAACACCTGTGGAGTTTTATCAGACACAGATGACACCAGATAACTACCAGGCGGTGGCTGCAAGCGGGGCAGGTGACAAGATTAATGCGCTCCTAATGCGCGCCTATCTTCGAGCTAATACAGCGCTGCCGGTTGGGATTACGCAGGAATCAAATCTTGGGGGCTACACTCAACTGCTTGAAACCGGAGTGATAAGCCATGTTGTGAAAGCGGACGTAGAGAGCCTCTACCCCAGCCTGATGCTGGCGGAAAAGATTGCGCCTGCCTCGGATACGGAGAACGTCTTTCTCCCGTGTCTCGCGGAACTCACTCGTATGCGCATCGAAGCCAAGCAGCGCGCTGCACAGGTCAAAGCCGACGGTGGAAGCGATTACGACTATTGGGACGGCCTTCAATCTAGCTTCAAGGTTCTCATCAACTCGTTCTACGGTTACCTGGGCGGTCCTTTCCCATTCAACGATCCAAGTGCAGCGGGACGCGTTACCGAACTAGGCCGTACCCTGGTGCAGTCTATTGCCAGAAAGCTAACCGAGCGGGGGTGTCGTGTCATTGAGATTGATACCGACGGCGTCTATTTCGTTCCTCCAGGCAGCGTTTGCACGGAGGAGTCCGAAAGAGCTTTCGTGGCCGGCATAGACAACGAAATGCCGAATGGAATTCGCCTTGCCTTCGATGGCCGTTACAAAAAGATGATCTCGCTAAAGACCAAGAACTATGTGCTTCAAGCATATGATGGTCGACAGGTTCTAAAGGGGGCTGCCTTGCGATCCAGGGCAGACGAGCCGTTTGGAAGGCAGTTCCTAGAGACCGCGATCGCGCTGATCCTGAATGATGAGGCTCTAGAGGTTCCCAAGCTCTATCACGAGTGGATTAACCGGCTGGTCACACGCCAGGTTGGGGTGGAACTCTTGGCACGGCGCGAACGCGTTACCGATAAGACCTTTAAAAGCAGCCACCGAAAACGGTCCGCGGCCGCCATGTCAGGTACGGGAGTAGGCGAGTTTGTGGATGTGTATGAGCGCAATACCGGGGATTTGGCGCGCGTTGAGGAATACAACCACGACGAAAACACTGCCTATTACGTGGGTAAGTTGCACAAGTTCGCGATGAGGCTTGCCCCAGCATTTAACGGCGATGCCGAATGCACTAAGCTGTTTCCGTTGGTGAAGTTTAAGCCTGGGCAGGGTGAATTGGGCCTGTACTAACCTTCTTGAAGGGGTGCCTGGTTGCGGCGTGCATCTTTCACCCTCTGCCTAGCTGCCGCAATATCGCCAACCAACTGGGCCCGGGCGGTGCTGTAGGCGTCGCCATGCATTCGCATGACGTAGGAGGGATGCCAGCTCGCGATGATATTTGGTGCGTAGTCATTCGAAAACCACTGGCCCCGCTCCTGGGTAATCCTGAAATCGGGTTTGATTATTGTCTTTGCCGAGGGTGCACCCAGGCAGAGTATTACGAGTGGACGAATGATGGCGATGGTCTGTTGGAGCCAGGGAAGGCAGGCGCTTATCTCTTCGGGAGTAGGGGGGCGGTTTCTAACAGATTTCTCTTGCCGAAGGGTAGGTCGACAGCGAACCACATTGGTGATGAAGATATGTCGGCGGTCAATCGTCTGTTCGGCAAGGCACTCATCTAGAAGCTGCCCCGCTCTACCCACGAATGGCCTTCCTTCCAGGTCTTCATTCATACCGGGGCCTTCGCCAACAATGAGGAGCGGGCCATCCGGATTGCCATCTCCAAATACTACCTGTGTGCGTGTAGAGGCAAGCCCGCATTGCACGCAATTGGAAGCTAGTTGTGCAAGGGCAGAAACTGCCATTCGCTTTGTCGATTCGGGTTGTTGAGCCATGGTTGAGGGACTTCGAGTGCTAACCGCCACCTAAACGAGTAGGGCGCGTAATGAACATTACGCGCCCTCAAAACCTTACTCAAACGATAGGAAGCCTATCGGCTGTCTCGGCTCTCCTGCTGTCGACGAGCCTTGGCTATTTTGCGCAATCTGGCTGCTGCTTCCCTGCGACGTCGATCGCTGGGTTTTTCATAATGCTCATGAGCGCGTGCTTCCTTAAGGATACCGCTCTCCATAGTGAGCTTCTTAAAACGTCGTAGGGCAGTTTCAAAACCTTCGCCCGGCTTAACAGCTACCTTCGCCAAGTGGCAACACTCCTTGATTTCGTCTCGTCATACCGGTGTCATGACACCGGCGTAGTAATTTCACATATACACCGACTATTATACTCTAATTATGGTCTTGAATCCACAATGCAATTAGCAAATTTTTACAGGTTGATAGGCAATTGTGAGCACAAGCATCCGAAGATGGCAACATCGCGATAGGTTAACTCCTTTAATTTGATTGGCTGAACCATCGGCGGTACCACCTTATAGGCTAAGAATGTAATGGTTCCCGGAACGTAGCTGTTGAGTAGTCAAATCGGAGAACTGGCGGGTAGTGCGGAACGCAATTGTTTCTCAACATGGTATACAAACTGTATGTCTATGCCAAATACTCAGGATGAACGCGCTAGAATTCCATCGCTTTCCCGCCGTGCTGTGCTGAAGCGTGCAAGCAGTTTGGCAATTGTTGCCGGCGCAGGGTCGGCTGGCCTATTTTGGGATACAGAAACCATTGTATCCACTCATCATACCGTACCGGTACGTAACCTTTCATCCCCATGCACCGTGGTGCAAATCAGCGATCTGCATAGATCGTGGTGCGTATCAAGCTCATTCATTCGCCGTTGTATTGCAGCTGCCAACAAGCATCGGCCGGACATTGTGCTTCTCACTGGCGATTTTATTACAGCCCGCACCGCATTTATGCCATCCTGCGCCCGCGCACTTACGGACCTTCGCGCACCTTTGGGTAGCTACGCAGTGCTCGGTAATCATGACTATGCGAGTGACAACTGGCAGGGCGCACCTGTGATTGAGGCCGCCTTACGGCAGGCCGGGGTAGAGGTTCTAGTTAACAGCTCAGTTATGCTGCGCAATGGTCTACGCGTGGTGGGCGTGGACGATTATGCAACAGGTCAACCAGATACCGACAGGGCTTTTGAACATGCTAGTCACCGGAACGCACTTCTCTGCATGACGCACAATCCGTTGGAATTTGACACGCTGCGAGGGTACGACGTTACCACCCTGGCGGGACATACTCACGGCGGGCAGATAGACCTGCCGATCATTACAGATTTGGTTCTGGACAAGCGAAGTAAATACCTTCGTGGCTGGTTTCACAGCCAGCACTGGCCCGGGCGAATGTACGTCTCTCGCGGGTTGGGGGTCCTGGGTATTCCCGTTCGTTTTAATGCACTGCCAGAAATTGCCGTGTTTCACCTCACACCTGCCTGATTATTGCGCCGCGCTACCCGATAATACCTACCGGATTATTAACAATTTTATCCGGCACGGTGGGAGCAATGATAAACACCTCGCGACGCAATTTAGAAGGCTTTACGTTAATTGAGCTACTGGTAACTGCAAGCATTCTTGCCATCTTGGCGAGTCTGCTCACACCTGTACTGGTGCAGGCCCGTGCGCAGGTTTTATCGACGGTTTGCGCATCGAACCTCCAGCAGATCGGTATTGCTGCGAGTATGTACTTTCAGGATTATGACGAACAGGCGCCGTTTGTGCGTAACCTCGCTCAGGGGGTTGGTCTGGTCCATGAACTGGCTGAGCTGGCTGGAGCCGAAGAACTCGCGAATCGCCGCCATCACCGGCTTGGCGTTGACCAGATCGTGCGGCATGGCCGTCGACATTTCCTGATAC
>JAJYCW010000102.1 GCA_021777995.1 bacterium | reverse complement strand
AACTATTCAGGGTGCAGGTGCGTCGAACACCACCATAACGACCGCATTCCACGCCGGAACGCCCTTACCACATGGTTTGCACCTTGGCACCTTTAACAGTGCTTCGGTAGCAGTCTATGCCAGTCATTTTACGGCTCGCGATATAACCTTTGCAAACAGTTACGGGGCAGGGGACCAGGCTGTGGCGCTGCAGGCAGCTGGCCGCGATGAGCGTTTCCTTCGTTGTGATATGACTGGGTGGCAGGATACGCTCTTACTGCGCAATGGGCCGGATTACCTCGAACAATGCACCGTTACTGGGGCCGATGATTTCATATTTGGAGACGCTTCGGCCTATTTTTCACACTGTAGTATTCACGCTATTGGGCCTGGCTGCATCACGGCGGCATCGACCCCTGCTCACCAGCCGCTGGGGTTTGTTTTTCAGTCGTGTACTATTTCATCCACGGTTCAAAGGCACAGGGTGTTTTTGGGTAGGCCCTGGCGGCCCAACGCATCGGTTATCTGGGTGCAATGTTATCTTCCGGTCTCGCTAAATTCGCAATTGTGGCAAAAGTGGCGCGCTACCGATAACCCAGATCTAACACGGTATGAAGTGGACGACTGCACGGGGCCTGGTTGGGTGCATGCCCGGCCGGTAGCGTGGTCACAGCGCGCAACGGTAGTACTCGAGGACCTACGAACTCAACTGTTAGGCGACTGGAACCCCACCGGCACCCAAGCCCCTGTGAGTTACTATGGCAAAATACCGCTGCCGCGTATTCCTCAACGGTCCCTGAGCGTAACCTCCTTCCGCAGGGACGTAGGGGTGAACGGGCTGTGGACAACTGCCATTCAAAAGGCGATTGATGCCGAGTACCGCCTGGGTGGTGGCCATGTAGTGATTCCAGCGGGTAGGTTCTTTACTGCCCCCATTCACCTTCGTAGCGGAATTGATCTGCACCTGAGACGAGGTGCCATGCTTGTCTTCACTGGTGAACAGTCGGCATTTGCGCTTCACGGGAACAGATACGAAAGCTGCATCACTGGAACAGGCTGCCATGACATCGCCATTACTGGGCACGGAATAGTCGACGGGTCCGGCGGGAGTTGGTGGCCAGCGTACAGGAAGACTGGCCCTCTGCACCTTCCACCGCATCTACCCTCCAGGCCTTACCTCATACAACTTCAGCGTTGTACCCGGGTGCTGGTGAAAGACATGCACCTACAAAACTCGCCGTCGTTTCACCTCGTTCCCTCGCAATGCCAAGATGTCACCATTAAGCACATTACAGTATTTGCCCCTGCAAACGCGGAGAATACAGATGGGCTGGATCCTTCCGGCCATCATTTTCGAATCACCGGTTGCACCTTTGATGAGGGTGACGACTGCATTGCGATTAAGCCATCGGCGAAAGGTGGAGCCTCTAATCCATCCTGTACTGATTTCTATATTGCACACTGTGCTTTTATTCACGGGCATGGTCTATCGATAGGCGGGCAGACGCCGGGTGGTATGACCGGCCTCCTTGTTCAGGATTGCACGTTTAACGGTACCGAAGCCGGCATCAGGATGAAGGCAGGGCGTGGATTCGGTGGGCCAGTTTGGGGTCTCACCTATCGACACATCACAATGAGAAACGTCCGAATACCTATCTTGATTACCAGCTACTACCCATCCATCCCCCGCCATCCCCGGCAGGATAGGAGCCAACCAGTTACGCGACTGACGCCGATCTGGTCGCACATTTCCATATCGGACGTCGTGGCCACCGGGGCCGAGACATCCATGGTCATCGTGGGCCTGCCGGAAGAGCCCATCGCAGGACTTAACTTGCAACACGTAGCGATATCTGCACGCCATGGTGCCGTTATTGTACATGTTGATGGGCTGGAGATGAATTCGTGCAAGATACAGAGCGCGGCGGTACGGGTTAAGGACCAGGCCGCGCAGCCAAAAAACGTGCCGGCGTCGCAAGATGAACCCCACTTAGTGCAAGCAATAGCACGGAACGGATCCCTGTTCATTCACCGTCCGGATGCTTTCATACTTTCCTACCACTAAGCCGAGCCAATTGACCTCCTACATGTGTGCGCGCACCTTGTGCCGGGTACGAAAGCTAGTACCTTTAGCAGGTTAGGGTGTCTGATCGACCTCCGAATATTAGAGTTACTAGGAGGAATTACTTGGACCTGCCAGATTACTACTCGGAGGGAGCACTGCCATTTGCAGATATCCTCTCGTCATTAAGCTATGCGCTTGATCTCACTAGCGGTTACAGTTCGGGGCATGCACAGCGTACCTGTCTTATTGGCCTGCGACTAGCGAGTGTTGTGGGCCTCCCCCAGAACCAGGTGAATTCTCTCTACCACGCGCTTCTTATGAAGGATGCAGGATGCTCTAGCAACTCGGCACGCATGGCAGAGATCTTCTCAGCGGATGACATCGCCGTCAAGCGGAGCATGCGTACGACGAACTGGTCGAACACGATGGAGGCGATGCGTACGGCCGCGAGCAACGTGCTTCCCGGCGGTTCGCCTATTGCCAAACTGAAAAAGCTTATCGAGATGACGTCTCATCGCGAGGAGATTTCGGACGGTCTCACGGAAACACGCTGCGATCGCGGTGCCCAGATTGCGCTTCAGATTGGGCTTGGTGAGGAGGCAGCGCTTGTCATTCGTCATCTGGATGAACACTGGGATGGCCACGGTTCGCCGTACCACTTGAAGGGAGACACCATTCCAATTCTGGCTCGAATTGCCTGCCTGGCCCAGACGATGGATGTGTTTTTCACTGCTAGTGGGGTAGATGCTGCGTACGATGTCATCATGCGGCGAAGGGGTACATGGTTTGACCCGGACCTCGTGCGGGCGGCATCTCGATTTCAATCGGATTATAAGTTTTGGGCATTGCTTGCGTCAGACCCTACCCAGATGCTCGCAAACCTGGAAATGCGCGCTGCCTTGGATGATGCCAGTGAAGAGCGAATAGACGCGATTTGCTGTGCCTTTGCGTCCATTGTTGATGCGAAGTCGCCATTCACTGCTGAACACTCGTCTCGAGTAAGGGATTACGCGGTGAGCATCGGAGAGCAGATGGGGATTATGGGCCGCAGGCTCACAATATTGCGTAGAGCAGCCCAGCTTCATGATCTGGGCAAGTTGGGCGTGCCGAACAGTATTCTAGATAAGCCGGGCAAACCAACTCCGGAGGAGTGGGCAGTGATCCGTGAACATCCCGGCAATAGCTATCGCATCCTGGCGGGAATAAGGGGCTTTCAAAGACTGGCAGCGATAGCCGGGGCTCATCATGAGCGCCTTGACGGTCGTGGGTACCACCGGGGTGTTGGCGCAGAAGTTCTCGATCTTGATATGCGGATACTCGCGGCAGCGGATGTGTTCGATGCCCTCTCGGCGAAGCGACCGTACCGCGATGCCCTCCCCCTGGAAAGCGTCTATGAAATCATGGAGAAGGACGCCGGTGCCGCGTTGGATCCCGATTGCATTGCTGCGCTAAAGGCCATATACCCCCTGCAATTACCTCAGTCATCTGCAGGTGACTTGATGGAAAAGGCAGCGTGAAAGCTGCCGCTCATGTCCAACTCAACCGGCGAACTTGGGCACAACAGAGGATGTTAGACAGTTAACGTAGAATAGGTTGCCAAACAATCCACATGTTACAAAGGTACCAGATCCGTTTACCCTACGCTTTTCTGAAACCTTAGAGTGGACGCGGTGATCAGTACGAGAGTGATGACGAGGAGGCTGTAGAGGTGCGGCAGGATGTCGGGTAGGGTGGCCCCTCGGACTACAATGCCGCGGCAGATACCGATAAAGTGCGTAACCGGCAACACATCCGAAACAAGGTACAGCGGTCCGGGCAAGGTTTCTCGCGGAACTATATATCCCGATAATAGTATTGAGGGCATGGTAGTCAGCATGGTCATCTGCATCGCTTGCGCTTGACTTTGGGCCACGGTACTGATGAACAGACCCAATGACAGCGCTGCCAGCACGAACGGCACGGCCAACACCATAAGCAGGATGAGACTACCTGCTACGCTTACGTTGAAGATCAGCCAGCCCATAAACAGAATTGCCGCCATCTCGGTCATACCCAGCACAAGGTACGGCGTTACCTTTCCCAACATTAACCCAAGGCGTCCAACCGGACTTACCATCAACTGTTCCAGTGTTCCCTGTTCTCGCTCACGCACCAGGCTGAAGCTCGTAAGTGAAACCGTTGTGAGCTGCAGCAGCACGCATACCAACCCCGGTATGGTGAATATTTGCGTTCTCGCTTGCGGGTTAAAGAGCACATTAATTCGTGCATCTACCGCACCTGGCTGGGACTTGCTCGGCTTTGTAAGAAAAGCATAGCTTGCTGCTGCGGAGATCTGGCTGTCCGAGCCATCCTCCAGTACCTTTACTTCTGGGGGCCTGTTCGTGTTAAATCGCTGCCCAAAATCGGGTGGTATGATGATTGCCACCTGTACAGTGTTTCTGCGTAACGCCTCTTCTGCCTCCTGGGGGGTGGAAAGGCTCCCAACGACATCCAGATATTGTGTGTTTTCTAATTGCCTTAGGTAATTGAGGCTTGCGGGCGAACCGTCCATGTTCACCACTGCAGCCGGCACATGTTTTACGTTGAAGTCGATTGCGTATCCGAAGAGTATCAACTGAAGCAGCGGAACGATAAGTGCGAACACGAGAGTCGTTGAGTCGCGTTGTATGTGCAGCCATTCTTTTGCGACAATGCTCCTAAATCCGTAGATCGCGCTCTTCATCTGTTTGCCAGGCTCCTGGTTAACGTTACAAATACGTCCTCGAGCGACGGATCCATTGGCCTTACTGAGGCATCCGGCATCCCCGCGTTGTGCAGTGCATCAATAACCTCACTGTCAATAACATCAACTGGCATCAGGAGATGGATTTCTGCCTCAACAAGGGTAGCGTCCAGCGCAAAACCTTGTCTCTTGAGCAGGGAGAGCGCCTGAGCAGGGTGCGAAGAGGCCACCGCTACGCGTTTGGTTCCTGTAGGAGTCACTGCCGGTAGTACCTTCAACTCTGCCGGAGTGCCATGCACCATTAGCCTAGAGAGATAGATGTATGCTATCTCGTTGCATCGTTCGGCTTCGTCCATATAGTGGGTGGTGACGAACAGCGTTTTTCCCTGCCCCGCCAGGTCGAATAGCAGATCCCATAGCTCTCGTCGGGCCACGGGATCAATGCCCGCGGTTGGTTCGTCGAGGAATACCAGCTCCGGTTCGTGGATGAGCGAGGCAGCAAGAGCAAGCCTCTGCTTCCAACCCCCAGACAATTGACCGCTCCGTCGCTGCAGGTAACTGCCTAGTCCTACCAAATCAATAACTTCGGCGCGCCGTCGGTTTAGCCGCTCACCCTTCAACCCATATATGCCGCCAAAGAAATTGAGATTCTCTTCCACTGTGAGGTCTCGGTAGAGACTGAATGCCTGATTCAGGTAGCCGATTGTGCGTTTAATCTCTTCTGGCTGCCGAATAATATCGAAGCCATTCACCGTAGCTGTGCCCGCGGTCGGCTCCAGAAGGCCGCACAACATGCGGATACAGGTCGTTTTACCGCTACCATTTGGCCCTAGAAATCCGAAGATGGATCCTTTCGGCACATCAAACCTAATACTATCTACTGCCGTGAAATCGCCGAAGCGTTTTGTTAGGCCCTTAATCTCAATAGCAAGCATGAGCTCTTGGTTCCTCATTGCTGTTCACGGGATCAGCCTACCAATCTTCAAAACCGTGGCGTAGATCCCGGGCTTAATATTGGAATTGGGCTTTGCAAGACGTAGTTTGACGGCAAATACCTGTTTACCGCGGTCCTCCGGGGTCTGTAGATTGGCGGGAGTAAATTCTCCCTGAGATGCAATGCTCTCTACCACGGCATCAATGCTGCCGTTCATTCCGTCCACGCGTAATGTGGCACTGTCGCCTACGCTCACCAGGGCAAGATCGCGTTCTGGAATGTAGACTTTCAGCCAGATATCCTCAGGGGTATCCAGGCGCAATAGGGAGGTGCCAGCCTGAACCAGATCACCAATGGCTACGGGTATATTGTCCACGACCCCAACAGTGGGCGCGCGCACCACCCTCTCACTAAGATTGATTTCCGAGCTTCGCGCCTGTGCGGCGGCCGCTAGCTCCTGCGCATGACTCTGTGCAACCTCTTCTGCTCTGCTGCCTGCTTTCAGTTTCGCAAGGAGCGCCTCCTGCTGCATCAGTTCGGCACGCGCCTGTGCGATCTGCTGCGGCCGACTTCCGTGAAGAAGCTCGTCGAGCGCCTCACTAGCCTGATCCCTTGCTGCTCGGTCCGCGGCTACCTGTTCGGGTCGCGTACCGGCAAGTTGCAGGTTGAGTGCAGCAAGGGCGGCGTCATAAGCCGCCTGGGCCTGCGCTATCTGCTCGCGAGTAGACCCCAATGTGGTTCGCCGCAATGCCTGCCGCAGTTGCAACGCATTCTGTTGTGCGGTTTTGGCAGCAGCAACTGCCTGATCGTACTGCTGGCGGCTGACTGCGTCTTGAACATACAGCGTTCTATAGCGAACCACGTTCTGTTGTGCCAGTACCGCCTGTGCCTCCGATGCCTTGTAACGAGCGTCTGCTTCCGCACGTTCCTCCGTGGTGGGGCCCCGAAGCACCTGTTGAAGCGCGGCGCGAGACTCCTTGGCGAAGGCTCTTGCCTCCTGTATCTCCTGAGGGCGTGGGCCGTTAAGGTCCTTCTTATAAATGGCCTGCGCTTGCTGCAATTTGGAGCGAGCCTGGGCAATTTCCTCCTGACGAGGACCTGCTAACATAAGATCGAGATTGGCCCTTGCAGCCTGCACAGCCGCTGCCTGTGCCGCAATGTCCTGCGGGCGGGGGCCGTGCAATGTCTGCAGGTAGGCTGCGCGTGCCTGCCGAGCCTGCTCTCGTAGCGCCAAGGTCTGCTCTGCTTGCGGTGATGCGTTTAATACAATTAGCGGTTGCCCCTTATGCACGATGTCGCCCTCATTTACGAGGATCTTTGATATGCGACCACTTACGCGGGATGATACATTTGCCGGCGTTGACTGAAAGAACCCCGAAAGTGAACTTCGTTCCTTTATGCGCTGCAAATTGATATACCAACCGCCTAGGGTAATCGACAAAATAATAAGCAACATAACAAGAGCGGGAAGTCGTTTCTTCATCGCGGTGACGTTGCAGCCTCCGATTTGATTGCTTGGTCAGTCAATAGGTGACCATAAATATCTAGCCGTGTCATTCTGCTGCAATACCTCGTAGAAAGACACTGATCACATTCTCGGCAATTGTCTCACTTGAAAGCCGCGGGCTTTCTTGCATCTTAAGCAGGTGGCGCGAGAACATGAATGTCATAAGTGGGCCAAGAAAACAACGTGCAGCCAGATTTGGATCCATTGTTTTGAGTTCGCCGGCTTCCATTTTGCTGCGGAGAAAGCCTGCAATGAGGCCAAGCATTCTCATTGGTCCTATTTGGGCTATAAGGCGAGCGACATCATCAGAGACTACCGCCTCTGCCACCAGAACTCTAAAACAAGCACCCCTACTTGGGTCGTCAGCCATCGCCAGATAACTTGCAGCTATCAAACGGAGGCCATCCTTCACGGGTAGAGCGTTTAGCCCGTCAGTTGACCTAAATTGTTGTAGGGTGGGGGCAAAGTTCTCCAAAACGGCCTTAAGGACATCTTCCTTGTTTTCAAAGTAGTGGTAGATGAGGCCCGGTGATTTTATACCTGCGGCACGCGCGATGTCTTTATTTGTAGCACGCGTGAAGCCACGTTCCGCAAATACGTGCAACGCCGCGTCTAGAATCTGCTGACGCCGCAATTCTGAAGTGTTCGCATTGTCATCTGACATGGTTATTCACCAAAACATTGCAATTGATTGACTAGTCAATCTATTATTGCAGCAACTTCCCTTCTTGTCAAGAGCGAATCTGTTATTTCACACCAGAAACAAAGTGACTAGCCAGGCAACCTTTCAATGTAGTCCTGTTGGGATGCTTCCTGGCGATGACGCGCGTCTCGCTGCCAAATTGCAGTTGGCGCCTTGAGTCCCTTTGAGCGTGGGTTGCGTGCCGGCGGTGAGCCCCAGGCTTGGGAGCTCCTCTGCCGTAAGGGAGGTCGATTTAGCTGGAGTTCAGGCGATTTTCGTGTAGGGGGAAGCAACGGAGATTGCAAGCTGCCCGAGGAAGTGCTGTTGTTGCTCGACTTTCACTGCTTATCGTACCAATCGGTGGATTTACAGCGGATAAATGATACTATTTTGTGGTATTTACCGGTTAAAACGACATTAGCGGTATTTAGGATAGGAGCGGGGAGGTTAAGGTGACCACAAAAACCTCACACCTTAGTCATCGGCCGGTATAAGCCTTCCTTTCACGGTTGACTAAGGTTATTTTGATATGTTATACTCGAAAGTGAAATTTTGCACAATCTTTTGATGAGGAGGGCAGCGAGGCCGCTCGATCTCTATGAACAGGTTACCTGGAACCCAACAACGCTCGGCAAGAGGTTCTCGTGTCTCATTCGAACGTGCGCGGGGTATTTACGCGTTGCATGTGACTCGTGATGTGGCGCACGCGCGTATTCAGTTGAATGATACTGACGAGCGCATTAGTGCAACGTCTGCCGTCCTCAATCTGCTTGCCAAAGCCGACATCCCTATCTTCCTCATCAAGCTTCATAAATCGGGCATTACCTTTGCCCTTGCAGGATCGGATCTGTCCCGCGCTGAGGCAGAGCTTTCACGGTTAAACCTCTCTGTTACAACTAGGAGAGATCTAGCGGTAGTAGCCATTATTGCAGGCTCTATGCGTGAGTTTTCGGGGATCATGACCGACATAAGCGACGCTTTATTGACAGCTGGCGCTACTATCTACGAAACCGGAGACTCCCACGACTCAGTGCAGTGCCTCATTGAAGCAGAGAGGCTTAGCGACTCTATCACCTGCCTGCTGGAAACGTTTGATCTGGGAGCCGAAGCCGTGACTGAGCGACCGCTGCAAGCCAATTCCGAGGGAGCGACGTCGTGAAAATCCTCGTTCAGAAATTTGGCGGAACATCGGTAGACCGTCCTGAGCATAGAACCCTTGCTGCGCGAAAGGTAATTCAGGCCCGCGACGCAGGATTTAGTCCGGTTGTTGTGGTTTCGGCTATTGGCAGGGCCGGCGCTCCATACGCCACTGACACACTCATTAAGTTTCTCAAGGATGTCGATCCGCAGACTCCACCGTCCGAGCGTGAGCTGGATATGATGATGGCCTGTGGTGAGATTATATCTACCGCAGTTTTTGCACAGACGCTCACTGCCAAAGGGTGCAAAGCGATTGCACTTTCGGGCGGGCAGGCTGGGATTATTACGGATCCTAAATTTGGCGATGCGCGCATTAGCGAGATCCGTCCCCAATACATTCTTCGACTTCTTGAACAGGGCTACATTCCGGTTGTCTGTGGATTTCAAGGAATTACAGAACCCTCTGGAGATTATGAACACGGTGCAATCACTACCCTTGGCCGCGGTGGGAGCGACACTACCGCAGCAGCGCTGGGCGTTGCATTGCATGCCGATGCCGTAGAGATTTTTACCGATGTTGACGGGATCAAAACAGCCGATCCGGATCTCGTGCCCCGGGCTCTTACACTCGATAGCTGCAGTTACGAGGAGGTTGCCGAGATCGCGCATCAGGGCGCAAAGGTTGTGCATCCTCGTGCTGCCGAGCTAGCAATGGACCACAACATACCGCTGTGGGTAAAGTCAACGTTTTCGGATGCGCCCGGCACGTGCATTGCAATGAGGGATCATACTTCACCTGCGCGTCTCACCGGGATCACGCATACAGGCAGGGCGGTATTCATTCGCCTCGAAATAGGCGAAACGGTTCACAAGCAACAGATAGAACGTGAAGTGTACCGGATGATGGCACGAGCTGGAGTGTCCATCTACTTTGTTACATTTAGCTCGCGAACGCTCTCTTTTGTGGTCGACAGAAAAGTCTACCCAATCGCCCGGGACCTTCTAGATGGAATGGTGGTGCCAATTCCGCATGAACCGGTTGAGGCTGACGGGAAAGTAGGTACATTTTACATTTTCAAATATTCAGAAGGCGAGGACCTGGCATACAGCGTTCAGCGGCCGCTGCTGGAGCCTATGGAGCGAAGCATCACAGTGCGCGATGTTCCCGCCACAGCAGTAGAAAACTGTACGGTTGTCTCGGTCATAGCCTCGGGACACCGTGCAAAGTCCGGAGTTATGGCACGCATCTTTGAGTGTCTTACAAGCGCAGGTGTTCCAATTTACCAAACTGCCGACACGGAAATGTCCATCTCGTTTCTTATTTCTGAAACTGACGTGGATCGCTCCGTAACGCTGCTGCACGGACTGTTATTTGAGGACTAATCTTTCCCGTGGGGAACCATAACAATGCCGAGTGGCGAGGATAACAGCCGAGATCACGCCAAGGATGTGCCAAAGGGGACCACTGGTGAAGATGGCTCTGGTGACAAAGAGGATTTAGGTAATTTGTCATTCCTGCCTGCAACACCAGAGCTTCCCGAGGTGCCACGACTGGAAAAGGTGCGGCCCCCTGACGAGGACCTCAGTCGGCATCCGGTAGCGCGATGGTCACAATCTGGGGCGGCTGCCTCCATCACTTCGACGCTTGTCGTGCCAGTCGCACTATTCTCGTATCTAGGTTACCTTTTAGATGAAAAACTTCACCACACTACGCCATATTGTGCGTTGCTGGGGTTTGTGTTGGGAGTGATAGGCAGCGGTGTTGGGGTGTATAACCTACTGCAGAGGCTGAAGTGAAAATCGCAAGTAATATCGGCCCGAAATCGTCCTATTCGTGTTATAATATGCACGGCAGTTTTGGCCGAGGCACGAAGTCGGATTGCATCAATGTGGGCTTGCCGTACCGCTGTATACGAGCAGCACTAGCGCTTGGTGCAGTTCTCTGCGCAGTATTAGTTTTGGGCAAAAGGCCCGTCGAGGCTGTTGCGTTAATGGGCATGGTGCTCATCAGCAATCTGGGCATGTATGTACTAGTATACGCATGTGGAAGGGTGTTTAGTCACAGCGGCAGATGGAAGGGTGTGCGTGCTCTGTATGCAGCATTCCTGTTAAAACTGCCTTACTATTTTGTAACGGTGGGGCTGTTGGTGCACTGGGTAGGCTTGAAAGCTCCTGTGCTTATGGCGATGGTGGGCGGTGTAAGCATCTTGCCCATTGTAATTACTGCCAAAACAGTCGGCATCTATATTTCGAAGAGTGAATCGCAACTGGAACCCTAGGGAGGTCGTGTAGTGCCGCAGGTCTTAGTTCCTGGTAGCAACGGGCGTCAAATTGTCATCGCTCAGGCGATGCAGGGTGAGTCGGCAGACCTTTCTGCCGCTGCTCGTCATTCGGAAAAGCCGCAGAACAGTCTGGGTGAGCTGCCTGATCCTCACCTCCTCTTTGCAAATTCGATTCTAGTCGGAGTCATTCTGGTTATTACAGGTTTCGTTGTCACTCGCAATCTTAAGAAGATTCCTTCTGGCGTTCAGAACATTGCAGAAGTGATTGCAGATGGGTTGAACAATTTCGTGCGAGCGAATGTAGGGCCGGGAGGCGAGAAGTATACGCCCCTTGTAGGTACTATGTTCATCTACATCTTTGCTATGAACCTGATAGGTATCATCCCTGGATTCCATTCACCCACGAGTAACATTACGATTACGCTCGCTCTTGGATTTTGCGTCTTCTGTTATGTTCAGTGGGAGGGCATACGAGCGCAAGGGCTATTTGCTCATATTAAGCACTTCATGGGGCCAGTGCCTGCAGCCGCTATCCTCGTAATGCCCATTGAATTGATTTCCGAAATTGCTAAACCATTCACTCTTGCCATTCGACTTTTCGGTAACATCTTCGGAGAGGATGTTATCATGGTTGTTTTGGCCAGCATGGGTACCCTGTTTGGTGGATCACTGCTGGGGTGGATCCCTGTACAGTTTCCTATCCTACTGCTCATGCTGCTTACTGACGTGGTGCAGGCACTGGTATTCTCTATCCTTACCTGCATCTATCTGTCGCTGGTCACGCAGCATCATGGCGCGGCCCACGCAGATCATTCTGCTGAGCACCATGGTGAGCAGGTGCTTGCTCACTAACTTAGGCACGTTTGTAGTTTCACATCCCACTGATTGCTTGAGATAATCGAAAGGAATTCGATCATATGGTTTACTTTATGGCTCTTGCCCTTGCGGTAGGACTAGGTGTTCCGATCGCTGTTGTTGGCGCAGGCCTTGGACAGGGCAAAGCAGCTGCTGCAGCACTAGAGGGCGTTGCTCGGCAGCCAGAGGCACAGCCAATGCTGCAGACTATGATGATCCTCGGTCTCGCATTTATTGAGTCCCTGGTTCTATTTGCATTCGTTCTCTGCTTCTTGTTGCTTAGCCACCTGCCTAACACGGCCGATGTTCTTAAGCTGATTCACTAAGCAGTTTTGCCTGAAATACCGTCCTGGATGGTCGGTGCGTTAATTAGCACCGACCGGGACGAGAGGTTAATATGTCTGCAATTCAGGAAGCGCTAAAATTCAGCCCAACCGTGTTCGTGTTTCAAATCGTCCTGTTTCTTCTGCTGCTGCAGGTGATGAACCAGGTATTTTGGAAGCCAATATTGGGGCACCTAACCAAGCGCAAGAGCGATACAGAGGCTCAATACGCCGCTCGGGACGATCTGCAAGTGCGGATGGAGCGCTTGCGTACGGAGTATCAGGAGAGTATTGCTAAAATGGAGTCGGAGGCGCGCGCGACCATTGCCAAAGCAGTACACGAGACCCAATTAGAGCGGGATCGTATTCTGTCGGAGGCCAGGCAGGCAGCAGATAGGGCCATTAGGGAAGGCCTCGAGGCTGCCGAGGCTGAGCGTCGGTCGTCGCTTGAGTTGCTGCGTCCTAAGGTTGCGACTGCCGCAGTTTCTGTTGCCGGCGAAGCGTTGGGTGCAGCTGTCAGCGCTGAAAAACTGCGCTCGCATATCGAAGAGCATGTTGCTGTGCAGCGTGCAAATTAATTTGGCTGCGGAACTACTGGTAATAGGAGATATCGGCCTGCATGGCTCTCTTCGTTTTTAATCCATTTCATATAGAGTATCCACAGTATACGCTGCCGCTCGTGCTGGGATTTATTCTGTTAGTTGCTCTGTTCTGGAGCAAGGCAAAACCTGCAGCGTCCAAATCGCTTGCCAGCCGTGCAGAGAAGGTTCAACAGGAAGTAGAACGAGCCGAGTCGCTCCGCGAGCAGGCTCAGCGCGTTCATGACGAGTATGCTGCTAGGCTTGCATCCATAGAACGAGAGCATCAAGAACAGCGCGATCGGGCGACAGAGGAAGCGCGAAAGGCATGCGAAATCATTCTTGCTGATGCGCAGGAGGCTGCCGACCTCATCACGCGCCGGGCCGAAGAAGAGGTGGGCCGGGAGCGTACGCGGCAGCGAATTCTCCTCAGGCGACAGGTGGTGGAGATGACCATCTCGGCTGCGGAGAGCGCAATCGCAAATCTACAGACGGACGAATCGCAGAGGGTATTAATCCAGGCGTTCACCGAGCGGCTTGGTTCGCGCCCCATGGAGAACAACTGACATGTCATCCTTGGATACTCGCGCTGCGAAACGATACGCTGCGGCTCTGTTTCAATTTTGCGTGAACGAAAACTGCGTGGATGAGGTGTATACCGACCTGAAGATGGTGGATGATCTTATGCACCAGTCGAACCAGTTTCACCTAATGTGGTCTAGTCCGCTTATTCCATCCGGCCGCAAGCGCTCCATAATCGGCAAACTGTTTGACGGTAAGGTAAATGCGACGACACTGGCATTTTTGCGCCTACTCGTGGATAAGCGGCGGGAAGATACCCTGGCGGAGATACCTGCTGAGCTAGGCCAACTGATTGACATTGCCGCGAACCGCATGCGCGCTGTCGCGACGTTTGCAGTTGAGCCTACAAGCGAGGAAGTTGCCGGCATCGTGGCGAGCTTGAAACAGCGCACTGGCAAAGATGTTACCATCAGTGTTAAGGTGGACAAGGCTATTCTGGGCGGAGTAGTAGTCCGAATGGACGACATTGTTCTGGACGGCAGTATTCGGGGTTCGCTCGAAAAAATTCGTGAGCATATGCTTGTTGAAGGTTAGGAGTGCCGGTGGGAGGATCTGCATGAAGCGGATAGTTGCTGGAATAGGTGCATTCTTATGCGCGACATCGGCATGCCTGTCTACCGCTGCTACAAAGGAGTTGGCGATCCACTATTGGCCACTACAGGATGGTAGCAGTTGGTCAATGCCAATTCCTGACGAAAATCCTAACTGGGTGGTGAACTTCACCGTATCAAAGGTGGTGCAGAATTCTCCCGGCGTTTCCGATGTTGACGTGGCATACACCTTGAATGGTAACCAGGTTCAAAAAGAGGTTTATGAAGTTACCGCTAATGCTATTGCACGGGTGCGTGGCGGCGCAAATGCCGGATCAGATTTTAACCCGCCTATGCCAGTGCTTGAAGTACCTATGAAAAATGGTGCCACCTGGAGCTGGAAGGGAACCGTTGGGGCGGGCTTGCTGCAGCAGCAGGCTTCTGCGCAATTTACGGTTTCAGGTCCCGTGGAGGTTACTACCCCAGCTGGCAAGTTTAGTGCGATGAGAGTGCACAGCGCCCTGGTAGTGGGCTCGGGTAAGAGCGCTATTTCAGTTCCAAACGATTCCTGGTACGCCTCTGGGGTAGGCATAGTTGAACAGCGGGCTACGTTGAACGGTATCGTTCACACATACTATCTTTCTAAATACACAGTTAAGTAGAAGCAGGCGTGACCGTGTACACCTGCAAGGAAACGAGAACACAAACATATGGCAATCCGTCCTGAAGAGATTACATCGATATTGGAGCGCGAGCTGCAGTCCTACACCAGGGAGATATCCGAAGTAGGCGTGGGTACGGTGCTGCAAGTTGGTGACGGCATCGCTCGAATCTACGGCCTGCAGGAGTGCATGGTTTCTGAACTGCTGGAATTCCTGGATGAAGCTGGTAATCCTGTAGCCGACGAAAACGGCAACATTATCCGCGCAATGGCATTAAACCTCGAAGAGGACAACGTCGGCGCGATTATCCTGGGTCCATTCAATGCGGTTGAAGAAGGAACTACTGTGCGGCGAACCGGCCGCATCATTGAAGTGCCCGTTGGAGAGGCAATGCTTGGCCGCCTGATTAACGCTGCGGGCGACCCGCTGGACGGTAAGGGGCCGATCGTAACTGACCAGTTCCGACCGATTGAAACCATCGCTCCGGGCGTTGTTGATCGACAGCCTGTGAAGGAACCGCTGCAGACTGGTATTAAAGCTGTAGACGCACTGGTTCCCATTGGACGCGGTCAGCGCGAACTCATAATTGGTGACCGCGGGGTTGGCAAAACCGCTATCGCACTGGATACCATCGTTAACCAGAAAGGTGGCGATGTAATCTGTATCTACGTCGCGATTGGGCAGAAGGCTACTACCGTTGAGAACGTACGACGCGCACTGGAAGAGGCCGGCGCGATGGAATACACGATCATCGTAGCGGCTACTGCATCCGATCCCGCGCCAATGCAGTACGTTGCTCCTTATACGGGCTGTACGCTGGGCGAGTATTTTAGAGATCAGGGCAAGCACGCTCTGGTAATTTATGATGACCTTTCAAAGCAGGCGGTGGCATATAGGCAGGTATCCCTCCTGCTAAGGCGACCACCCGGGCGCGAGGCGTACCCAGGCGACGTATTCTACATCCATAGCCGGCTACTTGAGCGGGCGGCGAAGATGCGTGAGGATTACATTATTGTATCCAAAACCGCACCTGCATCTACCAAAACAGGGGTTGATGGTGTGGTGTACGAAGGTGGCGAGGGCCGAAGCCATGGGGCAAAGGTGCTTGCCGGCATGGCCGATAAGGATAACGTTGAACTCAGGCGCGTTCCTGGTACAGGTGGAAGCCTCACAGCGCTTCCCATCATTGAAACGTTGGCCTCTGACGTGTCGGCGTACATTCCTACTAACGTAATCTCCATTACAGACGGTCAGATCTTCCTGGAGC
>JAJYCW010000101.1 GCA_021777995.1 bacterium | reverse complement strand
AGGCTGTCCTGGCTTGGTGGAACCTGACGCGGTGTTTCGCCAGTTAGGTCGGCTAAACTTACAGCGAGTGTCTGCAGTGAGCTGTCACCCAGCGCATTCTGTTCCAGGTTTTGTTCGGCCGATTCTGTTGTGTTCTGCAGAAGAGTCACTACCGGAGTGCGACGAAGGCGCTTCGCTAGCATGTCGTTCTGCCGGGCAGCAGCGAGGCTAACGGGCTTTGAAGCCTGCAAAACGATGGTTAACTGATATCTCGAAGTGGACACAACCTTCCCGTGCAAGCGCTCTTTATCCATGTAGCTCGCTAAAATACTGCCAATTTGCCAATTCTGTAAGTTAACATGAGCCGTCAGCTTGCCAGATGGCGTGGGGATGGGCTTCTGAGCGTCTGTTCCCCGGGATACCCTTTCTGCGGTTGCGTTGTATGTCAGCCGGGTTTTTACAATAGTGCCTGTATGTTCACCCCCGCGCAGGCATTGGTAGTTTGCGCGGTACCTTCCCAGTACATCCGCCTCGGCAGTGTCCCAACGCTTGGGGGGGTTGCCTGTAACGGGATGCACTACCTCCATGGTCCCTAATATTCGCCGTACATAATCTGATGCAAATGGACTCATAGGTGCCAGCCACATGCCGCGAAGACGACCGTCATCACTTAAAAGTATCAGAAACTTCTGCTGCATCTGCGCGGCAATTCGTGAGGTGGTGGCAAGCTGACGACCGTTTATCTGGAACCGGGCAGATTCAATCCCTAGTTGAACCGCATAAAGGCTGCAATGGTTTTTGCGTGCAACAAAGGCTGTGGAATAGGTCCCCGCCACCTGCACCCGCACCCTGTAGTTTACTTGCCTGGAATTTCCAGTGACGGCCTGCAGGTGCGTGGTGTCATACTCTGTAAACGCGAGGTGATAGGTGAGCGCGCCCTCGTAGTGCAGCACCCTACGCGCTGCACTACCGGCGCCTGCTATGCAGACTATCGCTGTCACCAACGAGACGACGGTGTACCTCATTGCATCAATAACGTTTCGGTGATGGTCTGTTTGGGATCCGCATCGGCCCAGACTGTTACTTTAGCCGATTTTGAGCCGCTGTTAAGGTGGATGAATAGCGTTACATACCCAAAATTATCCGTAATAGCAGGGCTGGTTGTCGTGCCACCAACCGCTGTAGCGTAAATTTGCCAGCCCTTTTCCGGCGCGTTATTCTTGTCCAAGAATTTGAATCGGGCTATGATAGCCTTTGGCTTTTGAGTGCTCGTGCCATTTCCCGTTGTGATATTGACGGACGTACCTTGCCCAACCTGAAGGGGATGCGAGGGCGGAGGTATGTAGGGTGGGAATAGGATGGTAAAGTCAACTTTTGAAGTTGGCACGGAATTATTCCAGCAAGTAACGTGCGACGATGAAGCCTGTGGCAACTGACCAAACCCTGCACCAACTATTGGTGTGTTACTGAGGGTCGCAATTGCAATCCCCTCATCATCGGTACTCACGGTAATCTGCTTGACCGGGTTGTTAATGGCACCGGCACCACCGTAACTACCTGAAACCGCACCAAATGTCCCGGTGTCGGTCGTTAAAGTGATTGACTTTCGCACCTCCGGGTGCCCGGAAGCATCCCAAATCTGCAACGGAATTACAACGCTTGTAATATGATTAGCCGATGGAGCAGAAGGGTAGTACCCGTTAAGTGGGGCTGCTAGCAGCACAGGAATGTCTGGTGTGTAGTAGTAGAACAGAGGCAGCGAAGGCAGGGCAGATGAGAAGGTTTCCTGCCAGGGATTCTGGTTTGCAAAACCAAGTGCAACATATCCGCCTGTTGTAATTGTTTGTCCCGGAACTACAGCCGTCATAGTTTGCAGCGAACTGATTGGCTGGCTGGAAGCGTTAGGAGGGAACGTCACTGAGTTCGCCGGGATGCCGCCGAACCATAACTGCTGCGCACCTTGAACTAGATCATGCCCACTCAGCGTTATGATACTGCCGGCAAGACCATGGTTAGGTGACACCTGTGTGACAAGGGGCTTGTAGTAGCTTGCAATATTAAGGCTAAGTACGGAGGTTACATTTCCACTTATCGCCTTAAACTGCACCGTTCCACCGCTTGCGCTAGGAACGAACTGGTTTTGGCTGTTAAGTATGCCAGCTCCCGAGGCAAGCGATATCTGCACTGCACATGGATAATAGTTACCAAACTGATCATAAGGAGTGGCTTGTATCAACAGCTGCTTGCCACCCGGAACACTGTCTCCATTTGCATAGTCATTACCGCCCCACAGAGCCTGGAGAGAGATTGTAGCAAGTTGCGGATTAGTGCCCGAAGGAAGGCTGGAGGCCGTTGTTCCGTCAAGCCAGGGAGGCACAGCGATACCTAGGTCATCCCATTTTGAGATATTTGCAATAGTAGACTGCCCAACGGTGACCCCACCCCATTTAAACAGCGTGAATTTTGCTTCAAAGGGACCAAGTTGCGCAAAAAGAAAGAGTTTGCCATCTAGCAGAGTATATGAAAAGGTCCAGTTAAGGTTTACATACAAACCAAGGTTGTCAGGATTATTCCCACTATTCGACGATGTGCCAGGCACTAATGCGCACGTAGCTGTAATAGGTGTCTGAATATCCACGAGGTCTAGTTCGCCACCTACACCGGCGCTTACGACACCACCTGCACCTAATCCGAGTTCCAGAACCACACCAATGCGAAACCTTGGATTCAACTGCA
Organism: bacterium; assembly: GCA_021777995.1. Classification (GTDB taxonomy): domain Bacteria; phylum Armatimonadota; class Chthonomonadetes; order Chthonomonadales; family Chthonomonadaceae; genus JAJZFK01. The sequence continues at coordinate 13,424 of JAJYCW010000101.1, read as the reverse complement.
GTGCCAACTCTGCCGGTTGCGGCGCCTCCAGTTGCAGCTTTGCGGTCAACTTCATTGCAAGGTCCACATTAATCGCAACCGGGACCGGGCCCACCATTATTGTTGTGGACCAGAGTTCTATGTCTTGTTTACCCACAGAGGAAGGTATGAGATTGTAGGAAACAGAAAAGCTGGACATACTGATAGCCGGCGGCGTAATGGAATTACCCAAAATCGTTGCGGTTATCTGCGCGGTGCCAGACGACTTCGCCTTTAATGGCGATGTGAGTGCAACCCCCACCCCAATTACGTCTACTTTGTTTCCTAGAATATAGCCACCTGTGTCCGCAGATGCGTTGAAGGTTGTGCCTGTTGAATCACCGGCGAACCCCACCGACGAATGGAAATATGCAGCAAAAGTGGAAGGATCTCCAATATCAAGGTTGTTGGGAAAGGTTTCACTGGCGGGTGGGTCATGGCGCAACGGGGCTTTGTTGGCTGCACCGCTTAGGGCTTGGTACAAGGGCAAGTTCAGCCTACGAAGCGAATTGAGCGTAGCTTCGTGAGGAATACGGTTTTGTGTACGCGGGCCAACTGCTATGGTGGGAAGGTTCAGGATCCCATCCGTAATGCCTATGATTACCGATCGAGAGGCACTATGCGGCACAGGTGACCTGTGTGTACCAACATAGCGGTCGTACGAAATACCCTGCAGCTGATTTTGAATGGGTACGGCGGGTACGTACGGTTTGCGCGCAGCACGAAGCAGATTCGCCTGTCGTTCGAGCGCGGCATAGTCTACCGAGTAGTGTCCTATCTCAAATACGCCGTGCTCTCTTAGAGAGTAGCCAAGCTTGTTAAAGCCCTTCTCATACTCGTTTAGCTGTTGATAATAGGCCGCAGCAGAGATTTTGCGGCCATTTTGCAGAGTGATGAGGTCATTGGGCTGGAGTAACTGGTGGGTTACGGGATCGCGCATGGCTAACGGCTTAAACGGAATGGGGGCACGCTGTGTGTTTTCGTAACGCGATGGCGGTATCACTATGGGAATTGGTTTGGCTCGGACAACTTGCCCCAGTGCTCCAACATGTGGTTGAAATCGCGTCTGTCCTGGTGACGGAGATATCGCGACCGTTAAAAGCGTGACGCTGCATGCCGCTACCTTTGTTAGCCAACGCAATGCGTTACCGTAGTTTTTCACAACGCCCCCCAATCGAAAATCTACTGAACTATTTGCTTTGAAGTGGTTCTGCGCAGCCGCGGAGTAGAGAGCATAGCAGTGGTAATAAGCAGGCAAACGAAACCTATTGCCGTGCGGTTTTCTGGTACAGAAGGGGCACCACCAAACGACACGATGCCGGTGTTAGGATTGAAAAGGAAATTCGCACCTGTCAGGTTGCTCGTTATGCTGCCAAAATTGCCTGTTATGCCTGTCCCGGCTGTGAGAAAATGCCATGAGGTTCCGGAGGTAGGTACGTATCCATTCAGGAAGTCCAGGCTGAGAGTACCTCCGTTAAGCGCTATCCCATTCGAAACATTCAATGTGTCGAAGCTCGTACTGCTTGCGATGTCCATCTGCAATATCCCGCCCACGTTCTGGGTGTAGCCGCCTACGAGGCTAAAAGACGATGGATCCTCGCCCGGATTCCAGATACCACCGGTTTGCACCACGTTCGCGGTGAGCGTTCCGTTTGTGCCGTTCAGTACTCCGCCTTCCAGGTTGAATGTCCCTGTCACGCCCATCTGGCCGTCCACCTTGGTTAACCCTGCGGTCTGGGTAAGGTTGCCGTTAATCTCAATATCGCCCCCATTGAGCGACTCTATGGAACCGGTATTGGTCATTGGGCTTGAGAGGTTCTGCACCGTGATTGTTGCCGGTGACATGGCGCGCCAATTTGCAGCAACCACGCTTCCAGCATTATTGAAGGTGCCGGTATTTAGACCATCTATTGTCAGCTGACCACCGTAATTTGAGGTGATGGATCCGCTCGCACCGTTCTGAAGGGTTCCAGACACGTTTAAGTTAACCGTAGTACCGTAATACGTACCCTTTGAGTCATTAGCCGACTCGATTCCGGAGTTATTCGTAAGATCCGTCGTGGTTAGGTTTAGGCGTGAACCAAATTCAGCCGAGACCACGCCAAATACCCCGGTGTTGGCGTCCTGAATGTTGTTGAAATTCGTGGTTTGTATTTCTACAACTGCGTTGTCGTTGACGCCTTCACCCACTTCACCGCTGAAGATATTGCCCCCATTGTTAACAGTAGTGTCGTTAATAGAAAGCGTCGTTGGTAGATTGGATGCACCCCCATCACTGTAGATAGTTCCGGAATTATTGAGAGTCGTTCCCTGAATAAATGTACCGTTACCCAAATAGTCTGATGATGCCCATATAGCTGCGCCCTGCTCATTGTTCACCACACCCGAGTCGATATTGAGCGTCCCATTATTTTGTGCAAAGAGGCTGGCCTGCGTATTTGTCAACGTACTATTAGAATTTGTAGTGTCTAGATTAACCATGCCCCCGTCTGCGTAGAGTTGGCTGCCATATGTTGCAATATTTATGGTAGAGGCATTCGAGGTGAACATGCCTACCCCATGTTGATCGCTTCCCGCGTAGAGAGTCGCCATATCACCTGCCAGGGAACCAATCGTAAGCGTGCCACCTTGTTGAACTACCTGGCTGGAATAGGATGGAAAGCCGCCTGTTGCGCCCACCACGGTTAATCGGTCGCTGCTTATTACCGAAATATCACCCGCTACAACCAGTTGTGCACCGTTTGATACATTCAATGCACCATTCGATGTATTAACGGTGTCGGTAGTGCCGGTGGAGAGGCTGGCAATATGTATAGCGCTAGTCGAAGAATTGAGAGCAATGATGCCGCCGATGGAGTTGACTACGTTCGATGACGCACCAGGTACCGCGGCGGGATTCCAGTTGCCTGCAGTGGTAAAGAGTCCATCGCCTGATGCGCCAGTCCACAAAACAGTCTGCGCCTCGCATGCCTCGTTGGATACGCCGACTATGGCCACTGTTGCAACCAACAACACGCTTAACGGGAACCGCTTAATACGAGTTGCCATTTCAACCTCCTGAATAAGATAACAGCATCGAGACAGCTGCCAGCCGCTGGTGCAAATAATAAGTCTAGGTAAATCTTCAAGCGTGATGAATCGTGTCTCTTGTCAACCGAGCGCATGCTGACAGCCTGATACGTGCATTTTAACGCAGGGGTGTTATCGAAACTGTTATCAAATCCGGGGAATTTTCGTTATCGTACTGCAAAGTCGACTGGGCCACCGCTTTGGCAGCCCATTCAACATCGGACTATGTACCTTATGTTGTGACTTTATACCAACCCAGGCTTAGAGGGGTAGCTTGACATCCGGGTACTCACGAGCACAAAACCTCTGTTCACCCGTTGCTTAATCTCCTGAGGAGGCTATGATAGAAACGTGATGAAGTGTAGAGGAAGATGGGTAAAGTAAGCAGGTAGCCAATATACGGACTGTGCAATGAAACTGGTATGAGCTTAGCTACCAACATCGTAAAGAGCAGGCCATAGGCAAGTTGGTGGGCAAGAAACAGAAGGACAGCATAAATTAGAAGTAGTACAAACAGAGCGGGTCTATATCTCGGGTTAACGGAGTGGTATAGGTCGGAATATAATCCGCGGCTCGCCACATTACTTGATTGAAACAGACAGTCATAGTCCAAAACAGTGCCGAAGAACAGTAGCAACGGCATCATCAAATCCTCCTGAAGCAGGGCTCTCCATGAGGTCTGCACCACCTCACCGGGCAGCAGTAGCGCTACCCACCCTGCACGTGGCATCCAGAATATCAGCCACCAGAGGATTAGCGTTAGTATAAGCGCACCAGAATAGTTCCACGCTATCGACCGCCTGAAATAGCTGGAACGGTATTCTGATTTAATGTTCTTCAGATTTTCCAAATCAACACCCTCCCACGAAATAAAAGCCGGCGCGCTAACGCGAAGCCCTTGCTGCGACAGGCCGTCCATTCATAAGGTGAACTCGTGACTGCACATTCGATGCGGTGTGTAAAGTGATAGACATTACACACCGCAGAACTGTCAATGCAGTTATGATTCGAGTGATAGGACTTGAGAGCACAGCGGTCGGACAGCAATCCATTAGCCAACGCCCGACCGCATTCGAACTACAGACAATGACTACAAGAGAACGATTGCTCCCACTACCTCGGCAGCTTCCACAATTTCACCGCCCTCGGCAATCGCGCCACCCACATCCGCGGCTCCGGTTCCGCCACCCAGATCACCCCCGCTTCCGGGATTTACATCGCCTGGACCGGGTCCATCCCCACCAGAGTCAGGCCAGTCAGTAGTAGGACCACCCTCGTCGCTACCTGACCCACCATTATGGTTTCCGCGGTCTCCTGGTGCACCATAATGGTCTCGTATCCAGTCTCCCCACGATTTTGCAGTAGGAGAAAGCACCTCGTACATCAACCTAGCAAAAAGGCCACTGTATATAGCGCCGATCCAAGTATGCCCCGTGGGGTCAAGGCGCACAAGCGGGTTGTTGTCGCAGTAGGCGTACCAGTCGCTGCCTGCCTGCGCCGGGTCGCTGCTAACGAACCGCCCTATACTCGCATCGTAGTACCGGTGGCCTAGTAGCAGCAGCCCCGTGGCCGCATCCGCCTGGTAGCCGCTGGTGCCCGCAAACTGAACAGGGGTTGCCGTGCTGCCGCTGCGCGTGAGCGTTTCGCCAAAGGCATCGTACTGCAACGCGTCGGTCGCTACGCCGGTGCTGCCAGTAATGCCGCGCGTACTGCCTAGCGCATCCGCTGCGAAGTAGGCGCTACCGCCCGTGCCATGCTGGCTTACGCCTGGCGTGTAGGTGCCGACGCCGTTTTGCACCAGCGGACTGCCTGCCGATGCTCCCGCGTACAGCTCACCGGTTAGCGTGCCGCCACTGTTGAACAAAATCGTAGGCGGGAGAACCGCGCCTAGTTCAGTTTCTTAATGTTCGGCAGTTAGTGTCGGTAACTAATTTGCCGAATTGCCGACAATTCCCTTGCTGCGATAAGAGAGCTGCCCTACTGGAGTAGAACGTTAGTGAACGTAGTAGTCAGACCGCAACCACCGCGGCTTCGAACCTCAATAAGCGGAGGAAACTTATAACTTTATGTTGTCCCAAATGGTCCCTTCTGGTGGAGTTGGTATGATCGTTGCAAGGCGAGCACCAAGATTTGCAGCAACTGGATCGAAAAGTGTGTCGAATGCATTCTGACCTTCGCTATCGCTTAATCTTAAACGAACCTTCTCTGGGATATTCGCTGTGAGGCAAACGGCAACCGCGGCCGGCATTATCCAATCGCTAACCGCGCTCGGAAAAAAAGCCAGTAGAGTTGCGTACCCCACCAGTAAGACAATAAACTTGCGTAACAAGATTGGCACCGTACGGCGCAACGTGTACAGTGGAACAAGCACGGCTCCAGGCAACTTTGCAGTTTGGTATTTCCTGAACATCAACACATATGTACCGCTGCCCACACCAAATTGTGGACTACAAAATCTCTCCAGGGATACGACACCTAGAATGGCGAAATAGCTGTAAACATCAAGGAACGTGATCAACGACGAAACATCAGCGGCACGGTGGTAACAGCTCGGTAACAAGTTCAGAGCCAACATCAACAATAGGGACCTGATGATCGCCAATCTACACGCTAAAAGCAAGCCGACCAGTATGGCGACTGAATATAACGCGTTTAACGCGACGAATACCGCCAACTTGCGTGTGCGATTGCTCAATTGGATTGAATTCATTACCTTACCTCATCTTGCGTAACGCTACCTGCGCCATCCGGATTGTACCGAGGTTAATCCTCCGCTGGCGGCACGGCTGGCACCAAGAAGTTTAAGCTCACCCAGCGCTTTACCAAATTGGTGCATTCGGCAGTACTTAGCGGCCCGCTTAAAATCAATGCTGTTACGTAATGCCTGATGTGTGATCGTTCCTAACAACTCACCGCTGGTATCAGCTTGGCGGCAAGAAATAGTGCCCTACGTCGCATCGATAATACCGGGGAGGGAGAGTTGGCGGGAGCGAGTGAGAATCGAACTCACCAGAGACAAGACGCGCTTGCCTCTCGAGCGGTTTTGAAGACCGTGGAGGTCACCAGACCCCAGGCGCCCCCATAAAGTGTTTACAAGTCCTTTTCCTGGCGCAGTGTTACATGAATCTTGAGCCCTTGAAGTACGCCTGCCCAGGTTTCACAAGCCAACACAATAACAGCAGTCATTAGTAAGCATACTGCCACCAGCGGATCAACGACAAACCAGGCGACGATAGCCGCGACACGTACAAGTGCAATGGGCAGAAAGACGGTTAACAGGCTGGCCCACAAGAGCGGCCTGCGGCGGGATCCTGGACCCACATAAAGACCTACTGCAAAACTCCAACTAAATTGTACCACCAGGCAAATTAACCCAAGCACAGCAACGAGGGAGGCAGAAATATCAGCGCCGTGCCTTGCTTGCCAGATTACCGTAAGTATGGTTGCTAAAAACAGAGCGTGTAACGCCATCAGGCACTTGGCAATTATTACTGGCCGCCGTAGCTTCATAACCGACTTCCTCTCGAATCTACTGAGTTACCTCAAGTTTGCACCCGCTGTTTGGGATCACCTCGCCAATAACTGCCGCAATAATTGCACCTTTAGCCATAAGGGTAGATCGTAACTGCTCAACACTATCAGGCGCGACTATAATGGCAATTCCACCAGAAGTTTGCGGATCCGTTAGTAGTTCAATTTGATATTCGTGAACGGCACTGGAGTAGGTAACACTTGTTGACGTATATTCGCGATTGGCAACAGATCCACCCGTAACCATGCCTGCACTTATTAGCTTTTCAACCCCGTTTATAAATGGAAGACTTCCCGCCCACAGCCGTAGTGAAACATCGCTGCCTCTAGCAACATTCAACAGATGTCCCAAAACTCCAAATCCTGTTATATCAGTTGCAGCATGAACCGGTAGTCCCGTGCCAATTCCTAGACTAGTCATCGAAAGACCCGCTGGTGAGTTCAGGGACCTCATGCACTCTATCGCGCGCAGATATATGGCGGCATCACACGCGTCAGCTCGAGCTGCGGTAGCAATGATCCCCACACCCACTGGCTTGGTGAGAACTATCAAATCTCCTGGTTGAGCGCCCGCATTAGACGCGACGTGCTCGGGGTGAACCAGTCCGGTTATCGACATGCCGAATTTGGGTTCTGAGTCCTGTACACTGTGACCGCCCACAAGGATCGCCCCCGCCTCCTGAAGTTTGTCAGCCCCACCTGCAATAATTTCACCAGCCTCTTGTGGTCCTCGTTCATCGATGGGGAAGCAGAGGATATTCATAGCCGTTACGGGGCGACCACCCATGGCATACACATCACTTAGAGCGTTTGCAGCAGCAATTTGGCCAAAGGTATAGGGGTCATCGACTATAGGCGTAAAAAAGTCAACGGTCTGTACTAGCGCCGTTTCATCGTTCAGGCGATACACACCAGCGTCATCGGCTGTTTGCAGACCGACTATAAGATTGTGATCCTCTGGTAGATTTAACCGGCGCAGTACCTGCGACAGCCGGGCGGGCCCGATTTTACCCGCTCAACCAGCACAGTGCGAAAGATGCGTAAGTCTTGTGCGGGCATCTATGGGTTCGCTCACTGTACACCTCCTTCCGCTAGCTAAACTGAGAATCACACATCAAATACGATAGTACCTTACGAAGTGCAACCGACCAGGCAAACCGGCCAAGCTGGCAGCGTATTACAGCGTACGTTGTGTAAAAAGTTCATCTCGACGCGCGTTTCACTCACTATTTGCCCGCCTACATCGAAGAAAGCAAGGATCCTTGGGCCGCTGCAGGTTGAACTTAGAAAACATTCCGCCAGTGCCCCAATCCCCACCGCCTCGACTACTTGCAACACTCACAAATCAATAACGAGGTATTTCAATGGCGGCGGATAATTCAGCATGCGCAAAGAGGATCTCGCCTGGCGCGAAGTACTGACTACCACTGCATGGTAGGCACTGCTTCGTTAAGTTCTTTTGTAGATCGCGCGTGCGCAAGAAGATTTTGTGCCGCGGTTCTTGTTTCAACGCTGGCCTCAGGCATGATTGAGAGTTTCTCCAGGTACTCAATCGCCTCGGGTGTCCCCTTGCTAGCCAAGTCTTCTAGAATGTTCAGGGTAAGTTTAGTGCCTGCTTGCGGGTTACCCTCAATTGACCGCATTAGCGTTTCTGCATCCTGATTATTAGTGGATGCAGCCGTTGGCCGAAGCAGTGACTGATCCCTATCAACGGGTGTTTGTGCGGCGCGTAGTAGTTGGCGTGGCTCCTTCGTTCGCTTCCCCCTGGATGCGATGGCTTCATATGCTTCTGTGGCTGCCTTTTCCAGGCCGCCACTCTTACCGAATGAAAGCCAACCAGCCATAAGCATGTTGATTGGGCCAAGACAAGTCTCGTCTCCAATGTGCCCCAGGGCACCCAAAACAGCCAGGACCAATGGCCGGTCGCCGCTCCTCAGCAGCTTCGTCAAATTCTGCATGGTGGTTCGCGTTACCAGCCCAAAATGGTTGGAGTTTACGGATGAAAGTGGACGATAAAGCGATGCCTGCGCAACCTGACGTACGCGTTTAGAGGGTGAATTGCAGGCTTGCTCAATTAGTTCTTCCAACACGTGGAAGGATCCAACGCGCCCCATAGCTCTAATCGCTTCCAACCTGATTGCGTTCTGAGTTCGTTTGCGCCATCCCTTACGATTCATACGAAACATTACGAACAACAGAATAATTGGGCCAAACAGGACTGGTGGTGCGGTGGCAAGATGCGCTAACACAACGATTGCAACTATCACCTGGAGGACACGTATATTAACGCCGAACAAGAATCGGGAGGGACTGTTGTTGCTGTATACGCGTGCGTTATAGCGTACGACTGCAGCAAGCTCGGCTGCCGCCATGGGCATCTGAGCTTCGTTAAGTTTCGCCCGCCCTAACGCCCATATCGCAGATATCTTCTGCTGCCACGGCCGACGCTCCTCCGGATGCAGCGCCTGCACGCAACACCCGAAGTCATCGTCGGATAGACTCTGCCCCATTGTTACTGCAGTAACTGCAGAACGCACAGGGTCATCGATTGACAGCTTCTCAAGCCACTCCCAAACGGTCTGCAGCTCCTCGGGTTCGATCCCAGAAGTTAGCGGACCAGTGCTGTCAGCGTGTTGCATGCCATATTCTTCCACGCACTCCTCCATCACAATCCATTGCGCCCAACCGCTATGCTGCCCTAGTCAGTATTAGTCACCGCACTAAATGCCTTTGTGATTGCCGTTGCAGCTACACGTAGCTCGTCACTTTCCATAGCTCGTGGGTCCAACCACAGAGCGCCATCACATATCCTGGCTATCACAGCCGGTCGCTGCCGTCTTAGGCATGCGGCGAGAGCTTCCACCGAGCAATGCAAGGGTGTAATTACCACGCACCAAGTTGGTAACTGTTGCTGCGGCACGGATCCCCCGCCGACCTCTGAAACAGAAGCCCTTATTGCGGTATGCGCCAACGTCGGCACAACCTGCCTGGTAATCATCCGGCGCAGTCGGCCTGCGGAATGTTTTAGTTCATCTACATCGCGGTTAATATAACGAATAGCAGGAACTCCCGCTCCTGGCGCGCTCTGCAAGTGTAACTGAAGGGTAGCTCTAAGCCCTGCCAGTGACAATTTGTCAATACGCATAACGCGTGCCAGAGGATGCCGAGCCAGTTGATGAACTAACACCCTATTCCCGGCAATAATGCCGCACTGAGGTCCTCCCAACAGTTTGTCGCCACTGAATGTCACCAGGCCCGCTCCTGCAATTATGCTCGCGCGTACGGTGCTCTCGGCCCACGGCGCAACCTGTAGATTTCCACTTCCTTGGTCATCCAAAACCACTACGCCAGTCTTCTGCCCTAATTCGGCGAGTTCCCGAACACTGGTCTCCTCTACGAATCCTGTCATGGCAAAATTTGAGGGTTGACACCGTAAAATAAGTGCGGTGTCGGGAGTTATCGCTGCTGCATAGTCGCCAATTCTCGTTTTGTTGGTTGTACCCACCTCACGCAACCGCGCGCCTGCCGCCTCTATGATTTCTGGCAGCCGAAAACCACCACCAATCTCAACCATCTGACCACGAGATATCACCACGTCCCTGCCTTGTGCCAGGGTACTAATCGCCAGAAATACCGCTGCTGCACAATTGTTGACTACAAGAGTCTCTTCGGCATCTGTTAGTATGTGCAACAGATCAGCCACATGCTCTTGACGGTTACCCCGCTTTCCGGTTTCAACATTAAACTCGATCAGTGAATGTGACATTGCCGTGTGAAACACTGCCATGGCTGCCTCAGGCGCCATACGTGCTCGCCCGAGTCCCGTATGTAGTATCACGCCGGTGGCGTTAATTGCGGTAGGTAGTTCTGGTAGGCAAAGCGCTTCCGCCTGCTGACATACCGCAGCAACCAGTAGTTCCATCGAAGGAACGTCCCTCGCTTCCGTCATGCAACGTGTACGCGTCTCCTCCACAACGCGTCGTACGGCGGTTGTGACTATGGGTGTTCCATGCTTTAAGGAGCACGTTTTCACTTCAGGCTGGTCAAGAAGCGCTCCAACAGATGGAATGTGCCGGAGTAGATTCGGCCGATTGTTAGTTTTATCGTTCACGTAACCATTATAGCAATTTGCCGTGAATGTTGCGTATGATGCTTGATACCCGGCTGTTGCCAGAGAATTGATTAGGTAGGAAAATCACCGAACAGGGCAGAATTATTCTTATAGCGATCACCATTGGAGGAATTCTAGATGAACCCTGAAGACGATGTACTCGACCAGCTTACTGCACTCTCGCACTGGTTAGGAGATCCCGATAATGACCTGGCAATTCTAGGGGAGGGTAACTCGTCGGGGCGATATACCGACGAAACGTTTTTCGTAAAAGCAAGCGGCCGCCATCTGGGCACCATCACACCGAACGGATTTTGTGAAGTCAACTTCGCCCGTGCATTAGCTGCACTTGATGGCCCTGACCTCACGGATGAGATGGTGAAATCAGCGCTTAAGGACTGCCTTGCAAATCCTGACTCCGCGGTGATGCCATCCGTAGAAACGTTCTTTCACGCTTTCTTCCTCTCCTTGCCAGATGTGAATTTTGTGGGGCACACCCACCCCACCGCGGTCAACTCAATCCTCTGCTCAAAAGGTGCTCGAGAAGCAGTGAGTGGTCGGTTGTTTCCTGATGAAATTGTGTGCTGCGGACCGGCAGTATGCTTCGTAGAATATACCGATCCCGGCATTCCTCTCGCTCGCATGATAAAGCAGCGCGTAATTGAATTTTATAATCATTATCACGAATGGCCTAAAACCGTGTTGATGCAAAATCACGGCCTGATCGCCATTGGGAAAACCGTTCGTGACGTTCAGACGGTAACTTCCATGTATGTGAAAACCGCCAGGGTCCTCTTGGGAACATACGCCATGGGCGGCCCGAATTTTCTAACCGATGAAAATGTTCAACGAATTCATACGAGACCGGATGAGCACTATCGTCAACGACAGCTGGAAAAAGGCACTTAGCAAACGATCCCTTGCTCACGATATAAATCCAGCGGTCACTAAGGACCGCACACTGAAAGGAGGTACGGCACATGATTGATGGAATGTCGTGCCTCATCCCAGTTCTCGCTGGGTGAGGCGCTTCAGTGCAGTGGCTGCGTGCGCACCAGCCACTGCACTGCTAACAGCTGTAATGCCGCACGCAGGGAAGGATTTCCACAAGAGTAGAGCTAAATTGTAATAGAATGATATTATGCTTTGTTAGCTCACGAGAGGAACCTGAACTGATGCCGACCGAGTCACTGGAAGAGTTTCGTAAAGGGATGGGGCCAATACCCCAAAGGATGCTGAGATGGCACCTATACGGTGCGGGCCTCGACAACTTTGGCGCCGATGGCAAACCTGAGGTGGTGGACGTGCCGCAATTTGGCAAAGACGAACTGCTGGTTCGTCAAGACGCGTGCGGGCTCTGCTTCTCCGATACAAAAGTCATTGCACTGGGTAGCCAACATCCCCGCATGAGCGGCAGAGACCTTCAGAACGATCCCGTTACACTTGGTCACGAGGTTGCGTGCACCGTAGTAGGCGTTGGCGAACTGCTTCAGGATAGGTTCCACGTGGGTGACAGGTTCGTTATTCAAGCAGATGTGTTTTATCAGGGTACCAGCATGGCATACGGGTATGCAATTCGTGGCGGCCTTGCGGAATATAGTGTGATCGGCGCCCCAATTATCAATGGTGATGAAGGCTGTTACCTCCTACCACTCAATGAATCCACCGGCTACGTGGAAAGCGCCCTTACAGAGCCCTGGGCCTGTGTCGTTTCGGCATACGCGCAACGGCATAGGTCTAGCCTAATGCCCGGAGGAAAGCTCCTGGTGCTGTTGGGATTAGGCAGTCAACTGGAAGATGTGGAGTGGATGATTGATACGGCACAACCGCCTGCATCCCTTACAATCATACCTGTGGATGCCACCGCAAGTACCAACATGCGATCCATTAACGGTATGGAGACATGCTTCCGCACGGTGGATGATATTCCCGCGCTGCGGTCCACGGAAGCACCCGCAGGATTTAATGATATTGTTGTTGTGGGCAAAGTTGACGAGGCCACGCTGGAGTCAGCGGCAACGTTGCTTGCAGACCATGGTATTTTCAACCTTAAAGGTGCAGGAGTGCTGTCGCGACCCCTTACACTTGATATCGGCCGCATCCATTACAACTGGCACTACTATCTTGCTGATTCTGGGACCTCGCCGCAGACTCTTTATCGCGAGCCACGAACGGCTGAATTGAGCGCGGGCGGTAAGACGTGGTTGGTAGGTGCTGGCGGTCCAATGGGTCAAATGCACGTACAACGAGCTATTCAGCTTGCTAACCCACCTGCGGTCATCGTAGCGACCGATCTGGATGGTGTAAGGCTCCAGAGCGTTATTGATCGCTTTGGAGAGATGGCGGCGACCAAAGGTATAAACCTGATCGCGATAAACCCAGGGTTGATGAAGCCCGAGGAATTTGACGCACGGTTGCACGAAATTACGGATAATTCCGGATTTGACGATATTGTATCGCTTGTGCCAGTTGCTAAAGTCATTGAACACGCAGCAAATTTTCTTGCACCCGGCGGTTGGTTCAACATCTTCGCCGGTGTTGCGCGCGGTACTATGGCACAGTTAGATACAAACCTCATTGCCCAGCGTGGATGCCGCTTCTTGGGCAGCAGTGGATCCTCGCTTGCCGATATGCGCGAGACACTCGAACGCGTGCAGAGTGGAGCGCTCTCCACCAATACTTCTCTTGCAGCAAT
>JAJYCW010000100.1 GCA_021777995.1 bacterium | reverse complement strand
CATTGAAGCTGGCCTGCTCCTTAAAGAACTGAAGCTGCGCGGCATGATAGGGCGCACGCTCGTACTTGCGCCCAAAAGCCTGCTGCTGCAGTGGATAGAAGAAATGAATAACCTCTTTAACGAGCCATTTGAACTGGTGTTGCCCGGGGATTGGAACGCTTCCATAGGTTTGCGTGGTGAGAACGCCTGGAAGCGACACCCGCAAATTGTCACATCCGTGGACTCCGTGAAGCCCAAAGAAGCACAGCGTGGTTGGTCGGTTGAAAAGATCGCGCGGTACAACCTCGAGCGCTTTCATGACATAGTGGGAGCAGGGTGGGATCTAGTAATCATCGACGAAAGTCACAAAATTGCGGGGGCAAGCGATGACGTGTCGCGGTACGAACTTGCTAAGGAGCTGGCAAAAACGTCGCCGCACCTGCTGCTGCTCACTGCAACGCCTCACAGTGGCAAGTCCGACGCATTCAGGCGGCTCCTCACCCTCATTGATCCCGGTATATTTATCGAAGGCGTTACGCTCACACGCGAACTTACCAGTACGGTGGTTATTAGAACTGAGAAGCGTACCGCGTTGGACGCTGATGGAAAACCACTGTTTGCGCGCCGCACTACCAAACTCATAAAGGTGCCTTTTGAACCTCGCCACGACGCGCAGCAGCTACTTTATGAGGAAGTCTCTCAATACGTGGTTGAGGGCTACAAACGGGCAGAACGCGCTGGAGAACAGGGTTGGCAACTTCTGCTCGTGCTCATCCAGAGACTAGTGAGCAGCTCGACAAGAGCGGTGCGCCACTTCCTGGAAAAGCGACTGGAAAAGCTGCTGGAAGATAGCGCAACTAAGAAATCGGTAGGCATCGACCATTTACCAGATGACGCAGACCTAGACGACGTTGCTGAAGGTGCGCTTAACGATGCACCCGATAGCGGATTGGAACGCGCCGAGGTGGAGAGGCTGCTAGGTCTAGCCATACGCGTTGAGAACGCGGGGCCGGATGCCCGTGCCGAGGTTCTATATGAGCAGATGAAGCAGATTGCTCTTGCGGCAGAGGAACCCAGCGTCAAGTTTCTCGTCTTCACTGAATTTAGAGCCACACAAACGATGCTCCAGGAGTTCCTGGAACAACGCGGCTACTCGGTGAGCACACTCAACGGCACCATGGAAATGTCCGAACGGCGCTTCGCAGTCGATGCGTTTCGCCACAAGGCACAGGTACTCATCTCAACCGATGCCGGTGGCGAAGGGCTAAATATGCAGTTTGCCCACATTGTCTTTAATTACGACCTGCCGTGGAACCCCATGCGCGTGGAACAGAGGATTGGCCGTGTAGATCGCATAGGGCAGCCTCGGCCCGTAACTGCAATCAACCTTGCAACTCAAAATTCTGTGGAGGCCCGCCTCTACGAGATTTGGCAGGAGAAGCTGGCGACCATCCTGCAGGAATTTGGCGTAGACAAAACGGGTGATGTGCTCGACTCGTCCGACGCTAGCGCCCAGTTTGAACGGCTGGCCCGCACCGCACTGCTTAACCCTAAAGCTCTCAACGATGAGATAGACCTGGTGGTGATGGACATTCGCAAGGCAGCGGCAAAGGCTTCCCAGCTTCACGCGCTCTACACCGGCCCTGTGGAGGAACGCGATAGAGCGCCCTCCATACCGTTGGACGCATGGATACGCACCATGGCCGGTGATGTTGGCGGCTCTGAAGTCGTGCCAGACCAGCAGATTGATCTCTCAGCGCAGGTCATCGAGCGTATTAACGCGCTTACACCTTTTTTTGCCGTTGGCAAACCTATCCCGCGGCTCAAGTTGGAGGACCTGGGCTTTCCCCTCGATGGCTGGTTTTCGCTCTGGAAGGTGGGTATAGCGGAGGGTATATGGCGCCAGCAGAACGTGTTCGCGCTCTTTAACACCCCTGAAGGAAAATCGTTTAGTAAATCTGCGCAGCGCGTTTGGGACGAGCTGGCAGCAAACCAGGTCACAATCATCGTGGAGGGTGAAACGGATGAGTACGACCTGGATAGAATTCAGGAGCAGGCTGAACGAGAATCCATTGAGCTATATAACTCGGTCGTGCGCCAGGCGCAAACTCGGGCCAGGCACAGAATCTCCGCGCTGGAGACGAGCTACCAGGCGCGGAAATCGTCGCTCGCTCGTATTGGGTTGGATGCGGTGCGGGAGTCACGACGGCGGGAGCTAGAGACGGAGTACAAAATGCGCCGCGCAGAGATCAATGTGGCGACACAGGCGCTGCCGGATATAACCTGTCTCTTTTTGGCTAGGATAACAGCGGAATGAGGTGGGTAGAGGCGACAGTCAGAAAGGTAGCCCCCTCATTTGGCGGCCTGCCCACATTCTGCGAGGACAGCGACGCCCTTATGGACATTCCGGAGATTAGGGAAGCGTTGCGCGAGGCAGCAATGACGATAGGCGAATGGGACGGTGAACCAGGATCACTCGTCGCGCTGAAATGCCTGCGGCCCGATGAACGCCCCCTGCTTATCGTGAGGGAGGCGAGCCGTAGACATATCGTTGAGGCCTGCCTGGTGGACTACCAGTGGGTCTCGATAGCCATTAGCGATATAATGCCTCGGTTCAACATCGAGCTTGTGAAGTCGGTTCCCACGCACCAATGGGACAAGTTGTTCGAACTACACGGTACGTTGCGCTATCCTCTTAACCTGCGCGATACTGCGCTTCTTGTGGCCCGTACTGTTTACGGAGTTGATACCCTTGCCATTAAGTATGGCATGGGGTGGCTGCGCGTGCTTAGCTGCCTGGCTTGCGGCGATGACACCCTGCCGCTGCCGGTTGCCCGTGAGGTGGCACAGGCCGTTGACTGGCCCAGAGACTTTAGCGCGGCTGCTGCAGTGGAAGCGTTGCAGTCACCAGCAGTGGCACGTACCCTGCTGCTAGCAAAGGCGGCTAACGACCCAACTGCCGTTGACGATGCCGGGCCTTTCGTGGTAACCATCGCGACCGTTCTTCGCGAAAGCAGGCAGATGCCAACCGACGTGCCTGGTGCATCGGTTGATCTGCTTGCGCTGTGGGCGGAACAGTGCAACCGGCCCTCGGATGTGCTTCAGTTTGGCTTAACGTACGCGGCAGCAGCCGTCCGGGGCGGCGTTTCGCTAGAGGTTAAACAGGAGGTTAATGCACTATTCTACCAGTGGCTACAGCAGCACTACGCGCTACTGTTAAGCGCACCAAACCCCGAGACACTTCGCCTGCCGCGCCTGTTGGATAAACTGGATGCCGAATACCAAGGCGACAAGCTACTGCTGTTAATAATCGACTCACTTTCACTACGCGCCTGGGAAGTTGTCAGGCAACGTTGGATAGACGATGGCACTATTGGCACTGCAGACACGCGAGCGGCTTTTGCCATACTGCCAACCATTACATCGCTCAGCAGGCGCGCAATTTTCGAGGGCAAATCGCCTAACCGGTTTTCGGATACAATCCATTCGGTTCGCCTGGAGAGGCAGTTATGGACGGCTCGGTACCCAAGTGGCGACTACCACACAACCACCGAACACCTAGGCATTCAAGATAGTTTCGCACGGTCCCGCAACCGTATCTGTGTTGTAGACGTAACATGGGATAAACGCGGCCACTCCATCGATCCCCGCTTAGACTCCATAGAGTCCGCGGCGGATGTTTGGGCAGACAAAACGGAGCTGCGCGGGATTATACGCACGGGCCTTCAGCATGGCTATCGTGTTGTCATTACGGCGGACCACGGGCAGGTTGAATGCAGAGGAACTGGGCGGCCAAATGTTGGTATCCTATCAGAGGAGCGATCTAAGCGCGTCATGATATTTGAGGACGAGGCGGTATGCAATGCGCATGCTAGTTCAACGGCCCAACCATTCCATCCGTCGAACCTTCCAACGCGGGTGTGGCCGCTGTTTGCTATGGGCACCAGCAGCTTTGACCTGGAAGGAGTAGAATCTGTGAGCCACGGTGGTCTTACCCTCGACGAGGTACTGGTTCCTGTGGCGGAGGTGTCTGCATGAATCACCGCATTCCAATTCTCTACGATGCGGCGTTACGACCAGAGTGGATAGACTATGCGCTGGATCGATTCATTAGCGCGGCGAGCGAGACAGAGCTTCGCGCCACTCTTACGAACTACCTGCGGCCACAAATAAAAGGCGATGTCACTCTCGACAAGGCGGTCAGGCAGCTTCAGCGCACGGCAGGCTATAAGTCGCCGCTGCCAAAAGACCAGCTCACTACCCTACATTGCAAGATGAGTATGCTCTCGCCCAGTGAACGAGTAGACTTCCGCATCTACCTCTTAACGGCGTCCAACGCTTTCGTTAGTGACTGCATTAACGTCATTAAGAGGCTTACGCTTTTGGGCGTAGACGGTATAGAGATTAAGCATGTCTATGAGCGGGTATCTGCGCAGTATGGCGACAGATCGACAGTCTACCGGCGGGTACGGTATGTGCTGCAGACACTGCTTCTGTGCGGCTTTATAACCAACCGTGATCACCGGTGGTTTCTGGTAGACAGCGCGGTTGCAACACGCTCTAGGGAGCGTCAGTTCAGGCCGGAGGGTTTGTAGAACTTCACGCAACGGTGACTGCCAGGGTATTCTGCACCCGATTACGTGCCCCGTTACCTTGACAGACCGCAGGGCTGAATGATAGAATATGCAGACTTGCCTCTGTGGCGCAACGGCAGCGCAACGGTTTTGTAAACCGTAGGTTGTCGGTTCGAATCCGACCGGAGGCTTCATGTGATGGGCGAGCAGTATAAAAGGCTGCCCGCACATCCTCTCACCGCAACTAGGTAGTCCTTTCGTTAGCCCTCTGCTATGTCATTACCTCATCCGACGCAAGGCTGCCGTCTTCTATGGTGATCACTCGGTCGCACCGTTTTGCCAAATCAGGGTTGTGAGTAATCACGATAAACGTGACCCCCATTGTACGGTGAAATTCACGCATTAGCGCGAAGGCATCGTTCCCGGCATGGGTATCCAGATTACCCGTAGGCTCATCGGCTAATACAAGTGGTTTGCCACCGGCCAATGCGCGCGCAATCGCCGCCCGCTGTTGCTGACCGCCAGAGATATCCGTTGCCCTGTAGTGCATCCTCTCTCCCAATCCCACACGGTTTAAAAGGGAAACGGCTTCTTCTCGATCAGCACGTGTTGGCTTCCCGTGGGCTATGCAGGCAGGCATGAGCACATTTTCCAGAACTGTGAAGTCCGGAAGAAGGTAGTGAAATTGAAACACAAACCCGATAACTTTGCGGCGAAGGGATGCACGTGCTTCTACAGACATGTTCGAAACAGATGCCCCTGCAATCCACAACTCTCCTTCCGTAGGCTGTTGCAGGGCGCCTATTAGGTGAAGCAGTGTACTTTTGCCCGATCCAGACGGACCCACGATGGAGACATACTCTCCCGGTTTGATTGTAAGGCTAACATCCTGCAACGCACGGGTGGGTGATCTGCCGCCATAGGAATATCCCACGCTCCGCAGTTCCACAAGCGAACTGCGCTCATCCATAGCGAATCACCTCGGTGGGGTCCAGCGCTGCCGCGCGGCGGGCAGGCGCTATGCCAGCACATATGCAGACGATCACCGCAGTAAGCGATGCCTGTACCACATACTGAAACTGCCACTGGGCCGGAAACAGGTGGGATCCGGATGCTGTGTTACCAGGCAACTGCAACAGTCCGAAAATGAGCAGCGTTCCCACGATAGACCCTGCAACTGAGCCCACGGCTCCCACTACAATTCCCTGATACAAAAATACTAGTGTTACACTGCGACCTCGAAGTCCCATACTACGCAATATTCCAATTTCTCGTGAGCGCTGCACCACGGAAACCACAAGTACAGAGGCGATGCCGAAAGCCACCGACAGCATGGTGAAGGCCTCAATCATTGCGCTGCTGCCGCTTTGTGCCTGAAGTGCACTCAGCAGCTGAGCGTTCTGGCGCATCCAGGAACGTGTCTTTAGGCCGGTAGAAGCAGCAAGGTGATCTGCCACCAGATTGGCGCTAAAAATATGGCGCAGTTTAGTCTCTACTGCGGAGATGTAGCCCACCAGGTTTAGGATGTGTTGTGCATTAGTCAGTGAGATGTAGAATGAACGCTCGTTAACATCAACAATACCGGCGTCAAAAATTCCAGCTACCGTAAATGTCATGCGCTGGTTTTTACTAGAGAGCGTGATTACCTTGTCACCAACACCAACGCCAAGATCGCTTGCAAGTTCTGTTCCAATGACGCAGTGCTGCCCGGTTACGTTAAGGCTGCCTTCCACCATGTCCTTGCGCAAATTTATAATACCGTTTTCACGATTGGGCACTATGCCGTGGAATGTAACTGGCTGGGTAAGCTGCCCCCGCGTAGCAAACCCTGCACCAAGCACCGTAGGTGCTACTGCAATGAGGTCCGGGTCGTTATCGAGCTGCTTAACAACTGGTTGCCAGTTGCTTATGCGTGCCTCTAACACGCCGTACTTTTCTACCCTGGTTACGTATGCCAACCCGGGCTTGTCTTCCGATCCCAGTTCTTGAGGGGTACGGGGTGGCGTGTCACGCGCTTGCAGCGTAACCTGCGAAATAGAGCCAATCGTATTCTGTATGATCTCCTGCTGCAACCCTCCTATGAGTGAGGCAATAAAAACGAACACAGTGACACCAACAGCAACGCCCGCCACCATCAATACCGACTGAAGCCCAGCAGCCTTAAAGTACCTGAGTGCAATTCGCCACTCAAGGCTCATTGTTCTGCTCTGGCTTTGTAATTATTAACCGGCGACACCCCCTGGTCGTCATGCACCTGTGCTGGGTTTGCTATCACGAGGTCACCAGCAAAAAGTCCGTTGCGGACAATGACAACTCCCTCGCCTCCACTGGTCACGTCCACTTTACGAATGGAAGTCCGCCCGCCTTTCACAACATACACCTGTGCGTTTCCAGCCGGATGAAGTACCGCTTCTCGTGGCAGTGCGAGCGCATTAACAAAAATGCCCGTGGTGATGTTTAAGTCTACAGTGAGGTGCGGCAGCAGGCACGTAGAAGGCTTGAGCAGGACGATCCTAACCTCCACGGTTCCGTTGCTATTGTCCGCCTGCGGCACGATTTGTTCAACACTGCCTGCCAGGCGCGAAGCTGGGTAAGCATCTGGTGCAACCACCACTGGTTCACCAACATGAATTTCATGAAGGTCGGTTTCGTCTACGTCGGCCCGTATACGCATATTGCCAGGGGTAGCAAACGAGAGGAGCGTTTGCCCTGCAGTTACGACCTCACCAGGCTGGATGGAACGAGCCGTCACAACGCCAGAAACCGGGGCTCGCAGTATCGACTTCTCTGCCTGGACAGAGTCCAAGATGTATTGATCGCGCGCAGCCTGAACGGCAGCTTTGTCGCCCGCAACTGCGGCAACAGCAGCAGCCATATTCGCCCTGGCCTGCACAAGCGCTTGTCCCGTATTAACACTGTTGTGCAGCGCAGTTGTGTTAGCAGCGAGTGTCTTGATGGCTGCAGAGAGGTCTGCGCGCGCCTGCGCCACAGAAGCGTCTGCCTGTACCACATCCTGGGTACGTGGAATCCTAAGCTCTTGTAACTGGTTATCAGCGGTAGTAACGGTACTCTCTGCAGAGAGGTAGGCTGCCCGTGCTGCATCCAGATCGCTCTGGGCAAGTGCGCCTTCGTTATGCAGCGACGTGGCACGCGTATAATTGGCGTGAGCGAGTGCTAACTGTGCGCGAGCACTGGAAAGCTGAGCTGCCGCGGTGCTTACGGCCTGGCGTCTAGCACCTTCTCGAACCTTCTGCTCGTTTTGCTGGGCTATAACGAGTTGCGCACGTGTGGTAGCGACATTGGCTAGGCTGGAAGCGAGCTGGATTTTGAGGTCGGTATTATCGTGAAGCGCGAGAGCGGCGAGCTTCACGGTCCGGGTTGCGCCTTGTTGTTGCGCAAGGGCCTGCAAAAGTGCCGCCCTGGCCTGCAGCAGCAACGCATGCGAGCGAAGTGCTGTGGCCCTAAGCGTGCGTGCATCAAGCAGGAGTACCGGCTGCCCTTGGGTGACCTGTGAGCCCTTATCTACCAGTACCTTCATAGCCTGCACGTTTGAGATAGGTGATGAAAGATCGGCGCGGTTAACGGCCTCCACCTGCCCGGTAACGGCAAGGGTACGAACGATTTTTTCGGGCTTCATCCGCAGCACTGTAACGGAAGTAACTGCGGATCTATGGCGAAACACCGTGAATGCGGTAAGGCCGCCAACTACAATCAACATTACTACAACTGCATAGCCGCGTCTCATTAACTGCTCCCCACCGATTTTTCTAAAGCGGTGGAACTATAGAACCACTATTTACGACGGGAAGACCGCTCACCATCATCTCGCAAGAACAGATTAAGTAAGCCCGACACTAGTCCGAGAGCCAAAAAGCCAATGAGGGCATTAACCGGTCCGAGTATAACAAAACCCGGTACCGACGCTGCAGCAAGCCAGAAAAGCCCAACATTAAGCCCAAAGCCAAACAGACCAAAAGTTAGGCAGTTCACAGGCCAGGCAAAGAAGAGAATGATCGGCCTTATAAATGCATTGGCAACGGCTACTGCAGCCAGCACAAGAAAGAGTGTAACAACAGAGTGCCAGCCAGTGGTCGTAATTTTGATGCCATGATCTACCTTTGCAACGAGAGCGAGCGTAATAGCAGAGACAGCCCATCTAATGATTAGGTTTTTCACTTTAATCTCCCGCTGCACAGATACCTCGGCAGCGTTCTCGCCGGTGCATCATCTTTGCCGCACATTGAAGCTAGATGCCACACGCTAATTCTACCACTTTGGCATGAGGCAGGCGCTACAATGTGTGTACCGCACGCTCAAGGTGCGCCTTGCGGCGAACCGACAAACTACCTCAACCATCATTAGCCTTCACGCAATTGTCTTGGTTGCCACCATTGCAAGCTTGGCGTAAACAACTTCGTCCTGCTTCCTCCCTCAAACTGCGAACCTGCACACCATAAGGGTTTAGGGAGACTGCTGATAAATAAGCTGAGTGACTACGGACCCCACGGCTTTCAGTGACATGGCACTGCAATGGGCTACATCATCGTTTACGGTATGCCACTGTTTATAGGCACCTGGCAGCGCCCCTGGTCCAGGTAGTGGCTGGATGAGGTCGATCGTGGATATCTCACCCTGTTCATTCATGGTAATGTGGTCATCCTCTACATCCTGACTTTGATCAGTACGGAAGATGTTTCCGTAACCCAGCGATTTCGCAATTTGAAATACCTGCTGATTAAGATCGGGATCAAACTGTACGGAGTTCAGCTCTGGATAGATTCGCATATCTTTACCGCCAATCATGTCTAAAAGTATTCCAAAAGCTGGCGCACCAAAAACTGGATTCTGCCGATAGTGGGTTGCAAAATAGTTAGCGCCAAGCACTACCCCTTCGCCCTTGCCATTGTTTGCACGAAAATCGCCGTAGTCCTCACCATCATCAAAAAGCAGGAGTACGCCAACCGGTGGAGGATCTTTATGGAAAATGCGCGCAAGCTCCACAAGGACTGCAACTCCAGAAGCACCATCGTTCGCACCGGGAATAGGATCCGTCCGGTTCCAGCCATGAGGGCCAAACAGGAATGGGCCCGCAGCAGTGGCTGTTGAATACGGGCCATCCGCAACGGGACGGGTATCCCAGTGCGCCATTAGCAAGATTGGATGGCGAGACGGCGTAGATCGCTTAGCCGCATAAAAAACGCCCACCACATTGGTGATGGGTAAATTGCGATAGGTGAACTTTTGGAGCACAGTGGTGTTGGCATACTTCTGCATTTCGGACTGCAGGTATTTGAGCTCTATTTCGTGCGGTGGCGTTCCCGGGACACGCGGGCCCCAGGCAACCTGCTTTTTCAATACATCAAACGCTTGTGTGCCGCTAAACTTTGGTACTGGCGATTGAGCAAGAGTGGCCGCCACCGACATGGTGGGGGCGTTTGCTGGTGCCGATCCTGGTGCCGAAGCCCGGGCACCACACCCACCCGTAAGGAGCACGATGGCCGCACCAGCAATTGCGCTCGTCCTATTGCTGTAATACCACAAGACGCCTGTCCCCCTTCGCAATATCAGGATGCTGTTTGAAATACTGCTCAATAGACTGCTTCAGTGTTCGGGGACCAGTCGAGAGAATATCGTCTTTATCCCAAACCCGAAAATACCCCTGCGCACCGTTCGCTAACGTAAGCGGCATCGCTATCTTGTAGAACTGGTTGGCAACCACGGGCTTGTTTCCAATTTTTATGTTGCTCACAACCGCAGAGCCATTTTTCATTGAAACCGATGCCGTGACGCCCGACACCTGCAGAAAACCACTATATCCCACCGGATACAGGGTGAACGACATCTTGAGTCCGCTCTCAATCTGTTTGCCCGACAACTTTACCATGGCGACGGCTTCTGTTGGGAACTGAAACGCCTCATAAATGTCGTCCACGTCAATAGTGCCTGGTCCTAGCATACGTGAGGAACGAACAAACGAGGCGGCTGCAATGAAGGCGCCATCCGCATGATTGCTTAGGCGAAGCGCGTCGGCAGTAAGGTCACCAAGATCAGTTTCACCTTCGTCAACGTGTTTGGTGGAAAGCGCCACGGATGTTCGCACTGGCGTCTCTGGAGACACTGCAGGCTTTGCATAGCCTGCCGAGCAGGCAACCGCAACCAGCAGCGCTATTAACAGTCGTTTCATGAAAACACCTCACCTGCAAACCGCAGCCTATCGCGTTTCAGCCAGTCGCTGCTGCTGGTTCCATTGCAAATAGGCCTGCATAAATGGATCCAGGTCGCCGTTCATGACCCCGATAACGTCGCCGGTTTCCCAGCCCGTCCGCAAATCCTTAACCATAGTATATGGCTGAAATACGTAGGAGCGATCCTGATTTCCCCACTCATTGGCCTTTACTACCCCTCGCAGAGCCGCCTCACGCTCGTTCTGCTTTATCTCCTCGTACGCAGCCAAACGAGCAAGCAACACATTCATTGCCATCGCTTTGTTCTTGTGCTGTGAACGTTCGTTTTGACAGGTAACAACGATGTTGGTGGGTATATGTGTCAGCCTCACCGCCGACTCCGTTTTGTTAACGTGCTGTCCCCCGGCTCCACTGCTTCTGTAGTAATCTATACGCAGGTCATCGGGATTAATCTCCACCGGAGCCTGATCACCAAGATCCGGCAGCACTTCTACTCGGGCGAATGAAGTCTGGCGCCGCTTGTTCGCGTCAAATGGGGAGATACGCACCAGCCTATGGACGCCCTTCTCGGATCTCAGGTAGCCAAATGCATTTCGACCCCGGATTATAAAGGTGGTGCTGCGAAAGCCTGCGATGTCGCCTTCACTTTCATCTGCTATCTCTACTTCAAAGCCTCTAGCCGCCGCCCATTTTAAGTACATCTGCTGGAGCATTTGTACCCAGTCGCAAGCATCGGCACCACCTGCTCCCGCTTCAATCTCTACAATGGCATCGTTGCTGTCATGCTCACCACTTAGAAGCGTCTCCACTTCCATGCGGTCCATTGTCTGCGTAGCTCTAGACAGTTCACTGTTTATCTCAGCCAGAGTATCGGCCTCAATGTCTTCGCCTTCGCCCACGAGCTCTAGGTAGGCATCCAGGTCATCAAGATTACGCGAAAGTGCAAGAAATGGCGCGATACCCTCGCGCATCTTACTCAACTTTTGCAGAAGCGCCTGAGCAGCCGCAGGGTCATCCCATAACTTTGGATCGCCTGATTGAGCCTCTAATTCTGCGATAGATTTAATGACTTCCGCCGAGTCAAAGATGCCCTCCCAACTCTACCAGTCTGCGACGTAGGTCCCGTGCAGCGCGGCTTAATTCTTCCAGCAATTTGCATACTCCTGTAAATTGAATCCAGCATTTCCACTGTGGCGCATTATACCACAGCCAATATTGACGGTTTCACGGGGCAATAAACGACCAGGTGGGCAGGTATCTGCTCACCGCCAGATACCTGCCACTCGCGGCACAAACCGCACGCATCAGCTAGATTGTTTTGAGGGATAGAGAACCTGCTGAACTTCAGCAGTATTGAAATTCTTCAACGTAACGACAGTGACACCGCTATCTGCGAATTTTTTTGCAGCCGGTTTTTTGTTGATCGCATTGATGGCCGCCATTACTCCCTGGTATCCCATCTGGTAGGGATTTTGAACCACCAATGCCTGTATGATGCCGTCCTTAAGGTCGGTAATCTCGTCGTTAGAGCCGTCAAACGACACAATCTTTACCTTGCCAACTTTACCACTCTGTTTAAGGAAGCTTGCAGCACCCTGGCCCCCGGGCTGATTGGCTGCGAAAATTCCTGTAATTGAAGGATTTGCTGTCAGCATATTAGTCGCCTGGTTTACTGCCTTGCCGGTATCGCTGTCGTCGTACAGGGTAGAAACTACCTGTATACCCGGGTATTTCTTTATCCCTTGCAGAAAGCCCTGAATGCGCTGGTCATTAGATGCTGCGCCCTTAATAAAGCCCAGGACACCCACCTTGCCGGTGCCACCCATTGCAGCCGCAAGTGCGTCCGCTGCCTTAACACCTGCAGCTACATTGTCTGTGGCGATGTACTCATAGCTCGGATCCTTGGAGGGGTTTAGCCCAGAGTCAATGGTCACTACTGGAATTCCCGCGTTAACGGCCTTTTCTGCCGGGGCCAGAAGGGCATTTTGATCACACGCAGCCAACACAATAGCATTGACGCCCGCCGTTATCTCATTGTTGACAACATCCACCTGCCCAGTTACATCTGTCTCCTGGGCAGGTCCGTTGAACACTATTGTGGCATTCTCCTTCGCGGCCGCTGCCTCAGCTCCCAGTTTAACCGTTAGCCAGTATGAATTCGCCGTGCCCTTGGGTATCACAGCGATTTTGAGCGGCGTACCGCTAGACGTTCCCCCTGCGGGAGTACTGTTTGGCGCAGGTTTTGCGCAGCCGCCAAGCAATATACCTAAACCCAATATTCCCAAAGAAAACTTCCGCATCGTAGTACGGGAGTACATAGCGAACTCTCCTCTTAGAGCACAGCATTATCCTTACCTGCGGCTGAATTTCACCAAAGCTATACCAAAGTCCTTCTGCAAGGTTCAGAATATCGCGAAGTTTAGCTTGGATGCGGGGTTTTAACACAACTACCACTTTCATTTAACTTGCGGGAAGAGGCTTTCCAAAACAGATAGTTTTGGTTACCGACATCTCTTCCATAGCAAATCGTACGCCTTCACGCCCCATTCCACTCTGCTTAATCCCACCATATGGCATTAGATCGGACCGAAACGCAGTAGATTCGTTAATAATGACTGTACCGGCCTGCAACGTGCGAGCGCCCAGCATCGCCTCTTCGTAGTCGTTGGTCCAAATCGCGGCATTGAGTCCATACTCGGTACCGTTCGCAATGGCGATCGCCTCTTCAAAATGTTCGTACTGCAGGAACATCACTACGGGACCAAATGCCTCCTGTGCCACACTAGGCTCGTTATTATTAACCGAGGTAAGTACCGTCGGCAGGTAGATGCATTCGCCCTCGCGTCTCCCACCCGTAAGTACCCCCGCGCCTGATCGCTTGAGTTGATTTACAAGGTTCTCGATGCGCGTACAGGCCTCGCTAGAGATGAGTGTGCCCATATCGGTGGTTTCGCTCACAGGATCACCCACAACCAGGTTCAAGACACCTGTACACACCCTGTCAAGCAGATCGGACACAATCGAGCGATGGGCAATTACTCTCTGTACGCTTATGCACAGCTGGCCTGCAACTGCGAAGGCACCTCGTATAATGGCGTTCGCGGCGGCCGCAAGATTCGAAGAAGGCGTCACCAGTAACGGACTATTGCCTCCAAGCTCTAGCGACACCTTCTTAAAGCCGGCCACTGCAGGCATCTGAATACCCACCTCGCGGCTGCCGGTAAACGAGATCATGGCAACCTTGGGGTGACGCACGAGAGCAACACCAGCCTCTTCGCCCAGGCCAGTACACACTACAAGCGCATTCGCTGGAACTCCCGCATCAGCAAGAATTTCACACATTAAAATGGAGCTGAGCGGAGTCTGTTCCGCTGGCTTCAACACAATGCTGTTGCCCACCGCCAGGGCAGGTGCAATTTTATGTGCCGCTAGTGCGAGCGGCACATTCCAGGGAGTAATGGCACCTATAATTCCGCGAGGCTGCCGCATACAGTAGCCAATCATGCCTACCCCATTAGGCATCGCATCTAGCGCCAGAACATCGCCCAATGGTGCAACCAGCTCAGCCGACGCAAGTTCAAAAATAGCCGCGGCACGGTCTACCTCGGCGCGGGTTTCGCGAATTGTTTTGCCAGATTCCCTCGTAAGAAGCTGGCTAAGCTCATCACGGCGTTGTAAGAGCCTACGCGCGGCATCTGCAAGCATGCCTCTCCTGTCGTGAAGGGAAGTTGCCTGCATTGCATCTGCGCCAGCACTTGCCAGTTCTACGCCTTGATTAACTTCGATAGTACCGTTCCGCGAAGCGCTGCCAACCACTTCGCCAGAATAGGGATTACGCACCGTAAACTTATCGCTCATCTCTGGTTTACTCCTTTACCAGTCGGTTAGGAGGATTGAGTTGAGTGCTTGGTCCTGTTGTCACAATCACCGTAACACTCCATGGTGGCAGATGCACACCCAACACGCTACCATTCCTTACGTTCCGTACAGAGATTAACCGCATATTCTCGTGGGCCGTAGTGGTGTAAACCGCTGCGGATACACCGCTAAGGCCTGCGAGGTTAAAATGGAGATTCCGCGTATGGTGCGGATTGACAAGCAGAACCGTTGTACCGTTAACACTTTGAAACGCTGCAGCATTCATCCATATGTTATCCGACGTACTGAAGGCCGGATCATGACTAATGACGGGCTTGCACACAGCCCCCGGCCTAACGTTCGTAAACAGTTTCTGGAGCACGTAGTACAGGGGGTATTTCGTAAATCGTGTGTCGTCAGCGATTAGCACCTCGTTACGAGCAATTCCAGGGGCGTAACCATCCCACCAAAACCAGTAGTTGTTGCGCACGCACTCCATGTCCGAACAGAGCCGCCTTGCAGACATTACGGCGGTATCAATGAGCGGCGTGTTCTTCTCACCGTTCTCTATGTAGCTGTACTCTGTCATCCATTTGTCTTTGTGCCACATCTCACAACTAGACGCCCACTGCTGCAGAAACGTTACTGGCCCTGCCCAGTTATAACTATGAGACGAACAGCCCCAAATTGCTCTCTTGAGCGCGGGATGTTTGCGGAATGCCGGGAAACCATCTCCGCCAAGAAAAGCCATGCTGCAGCCCCAGTTTTTACCAGTATCGTAGGCACCATCCTCGGGCCCCAAAAGCTTTACAGCGGCGAATCCGTCTGCATCCAATTTCCGTCGCAGCGCCTCTACCACACGGTAGTACTGGCGGTAATCAAACTTTTCTTCATTCATAAAATGCATGCTATCGTAGGTGGCAGTATTTGTGGGCTCATTTTGAACTGAAATGGCAATAGGCAGCGGCACGTGTTTGCTGGCAATGTACTTGCAAATGTTTACGAAATAGGTGGTAAAAGCTGACTCACAATCTACTCGGAGGTCCGCCGAAGCAACAATGGGCGGATTCTTCATCCCTATAAATGGCGACCACGAGCAGAGAATGTAGCTAAGGTGAAACCGTTTCAGTAGGGCAATCTTGTTGCAAACGGCGTTTAACGCCACAGCATTGACCGCACCCTGATCGTTCAATCCGTCGTTGTGATCGAGATAGATCCTGTCGATCGTCATACCAAGGTCGCGGTACAGGTCATTCACGACGACACTGGGGACTTTTGGTTCAGCGAAAAACGCATTGCACCCCCAGCCTTTCACCGTCTGCAGGCTGTTAGAGGACACCACAACGGTATTCTCTTGTGCAAGGGCGCCGCTACCAGATAATGATAGAGCGACGGTTACAGTTGCCAGAAATAGAGAGGCCCGATGGGCTAATACGCTGCCAGAAAATGACATTTGTGCAACTCGCCTTTGAATGAAGCTAGCCAAATTCCAGATCGCCTAATTGTGAGCGGCGAGACCAGCGTTAAATCACTGTTTGAACCGCATATTAGGATGAAGGGATAGATG